>PITV01000202.1 GCA_017577285.1 Clostridiales bacterium | reverse complement strand
TGTAGGCATACATGGTGCCGGTGCGGCCGTTGCCGGTCTGCACCTCATCCACCATGAGCAGGATATCATTCTCTTTCAGGAAAGCGTTCAGGTCATGAGCATACTGTTTGTCCAGGGGAATGACGCCGCCCTCGCCCTGAATGCACTCCACGATGACCGCGGCGACCTTCACTTTTCCGCACAGTTCCTTCAGCGCGTCCATATCCCCCGCCGGCACGCTCTCAAAGCCGGGCGTGAGGGGGGTAAACAGTTCATGATAATGATCCTGGCCCGTCATGGACAGGGTGGTCAGCGTGCGGCCGTGAAAACTGTTCTTCAGGGAAACGATGGTATAGCAGTCAGCCCCCTTGTTTTCCGCCGCCCACTTTCTCGCCACCTTGACGGCACACTCGTTGGCCTCGGCACCGGAATTGCCGAAAAACACCTTTTTCATGCCGGTGCGCAGGCACAGCTGCTTCGCCACCTCGGCGCAGGGGGAAGTATAGTACAGATTGGAGGTGTGCTGCACCTTTGAGATCTGCTCTGTGACAGCCTTCTGCCACACCTCATCGGCGATGCCGAAGGAGGTGACGGCAATGCCGCTGCCCAGGTCTATGTATTCCTTTCCGTCGGTATCCCATACAAGGCTGCCCTTGCCGTGATCGATCTCCACAGGAAACCGTCCGTAAGTGCCGGCCACATAGGTCTGATCGAGTTCCTTGATGCTCATCTTTTTACCGCTCCTTTATTTCTCAGAACCGGCTCGCATCCGCGCGATGCCGGGGCTTTTTCTTCCCTTATTTCGCGGCCGCGGCGTTCTTTACCATGGTGCCGGCGCCCTCATCGGTCAGCAGTTCCATCAGGATGGCATGAGGCACGCGCCCGTCCATGATGATGACATTCTTCACGCCCTTGCCGATGGCGGTCTCGCAGCATTCCACCTTGGGGATCATGCCGCCGGAAATGATGCCGCTTTCCTTCAGCGCGCCGATCTCGCTCACATCGATCTCGGGGATCAGGGTGGACGGATCGTCCTTGTCCCTCAGAATGCCCGCGATATCGGTCATCATGATCAGTCTTTCGGCCTCCAGCGCGCCGGCGATGAACGCGGCGGCGGTATCGCCGTTGATGTTGTAGGCATTGCCCTGCTTGTCGCAGCCCAGGGTGGAAACAACGGGGATGTATCCCTTCTCCAGCAGGTCGGTGACCGGCTTGATGTGGATCTTTGTGATCTCGCCCACATAGCCCAGCCGCTCATCCTTGATCTTCGCTTCAATGAGGCGTCCGTCCATGCCGGAAAGACCGATGGCCTTTCCGCCCTTCATTTCCAGCAGGTTGACCAGCGTCTTGTTGACCTTTCCGGAAAGCACCATCTGCACGATATCGATGGTCTCCTTGTCAGTGACGCGCAGGCCGTTGACAAACTCGGCCTTCTTGCCCAGCTTGTTCATGTATTCGGTGATCTCGGGGCCGCCGCCGTGCACCAGCACCACTTTGACGCCGATGAGCCACAGCAGCACGATATCCTCCATCACCTGCTGCTTCAGTTCCTCGTTCACCATGGCATTGCCGCCGTATTTCACCACAACGATCTTTCCGTTATAGCGCTTGATATAGGGCAGCGCGGCGGTCAGCACCTCAGCGCGCTCGGCATTGGTAAACTCATTCATATCGCTTTTCCGTCCTTTCCGGTCAGCAGTAATGACAAACGATCAGCTTCTGTAATCGGCGTTGATCTTTACATAGTCATAGGTCAGGTCGCAGCCCCAGGCGGTGGCCTCCGCGTCTCCCTCGTGCATATCGATGAGCACCGTCACCTCGGACGCGCCCATGATGTAAGTGGCCTTCTCCTCGTCAAAGGCGGGCAGCTTTCCGTGATCGAACACCTTCACGGTGCCCCGGTCGCTCTGATAGAACAGTTCCACATCCGCTTCATCGAACTGCGCTCCGCTGTAGCCCATAGCGCACAGGAACCGGCCGAAATTGGCATCGCAGCCGTAAATGGCGGCCTTGCTCAGATTGGAGCCCACTACAGAACGCGCCATCCGTCTGGCATCCGGCACGCTCTTCGCGTTGATGACCTTCGCCTCAAACAGCTTGGTGGCGCCTTCGCCGTCCCCCGCCATGCGCCGCGCCAGATATCCGCACACAGTCTTCAGGGCTTCCAGGAAGGCGTAATAATCCTCATTCTTTTCAGTGATCACGGCATTGCCGCAAAGGCCGTTGCACATCACCATCAGGGTGTCATTGGTGGAAGTGTCGCCGTCCACCGTGATCATGTTGAAGGTTTCATCCACCACATCGGACACCGCCAGCTGCAGCAGCCCCTTTTCGATAGCGGCGTCGCAGGTGAGGAAAGCCAGCATGGTGCACATATTGGGATGGATCATGCCGCTGCCCTTGCTCATGCCGCCGAGGGTGGCCGTTTTCCCGCCCACTGTGAAGGTGACGGCCGTTTCCTTGTTGACCGTATCGGTGGTCATGATGGCTTTGGATGCCGCGGTGCCGGCTTCCGCGCCGCCCTGCAGCAGGGGCGCCATGCCCTTCACGCCGTTCACCAGTTTTTCGACCGGCAGCTGCATGCCGATGACGCCGGTGGATGCCACCGCCACGGTATCATAAGGGATGCCCAGATTCTCCTCCACCGCCTTCGCGGTAGCCTCGCAGGCATCCATGCCCTCCTTGCCGGTGCAGGCATTGGCAATGCCGCTGTTGATGACCACCGCCTGCATCGTGCCCTTTTCATTGAGCGCCATATCCCACTTGACGCAGGCGGCCTTCACGCAGTTGCTGGTGAAGGTGCCGGCGCATACGGCGGGTACCTCGCTCACCACCATGGCCATATCCGTTCTGTTCTTATACTTGATATTCGCTTCAAAGCTGGCCGCCTTATAGCCCTTTGCCGCGGTCACGCCGCCTTCGACAAACTGCATATTCCTGTCCTCCGGATCCAATGTCATTTTATTCATTATAGCGGACGATGTTCTCCTCATTGAGGGTGAAATCGTAATAGTTCAGATCCTCGCGCCTCGTCCAGCCCACGCTTCGCCAGAAGGCGTTCCCCACATCATTGCGGGTGAAGGCGATGAGGCTCACCTTGTTGATGCCCTCGCACTGCAGGGCGCGCATGCACGCCACAGCCATGGCCTTGCCGATGCCGCGGCGCCTGTAAGCGGGATCGACGCACACATGATACAGGGTGCCGCGGCGCCCGTCATGTCCGCACAGGATGGCGCCCACGATCTTCCCGTCCTCCTCGGCCACCACGCTCATGCCGGGATTCCGCTGAAGGAACTTTTCCACGCCTTCCCTTGAATCGTCTATGCTCCGGATGGCAAAGCCCCTGATCCTCATCCACAGGTCTTTCACCCGGTCATAATCCTCTTTCACCATGTATCTGATCATATCACAGCACCAGACTTGTCTTTTCATCCACACCCAGAAGGATGTTCATGTTCTGGATGGCGGCGCCGCTGGCGCCCTTGCCCAGATTGTCAAAACGGGATGTCAGCAGGATGCGGTCCTCATTGCCGGATACCGTGATCTCCATGCTGTCCTTTCCCTCAAACCGGTTCGCGGACCAGAAGCCGCTCTCATCAGCAGCGGGGCTGAAAGCCACGATGCCGTTCGTATAATAGCCGGAATAGATTTGCGCGATGTCCTTCACAGTGCCGTTCAGCTGCGCCTTATGCAGGGGCACGGTCACCTCCATGCCGGCATAATAGGGTGCCACGATGGGAGAAAAGACCGGCGCGGTATCCAGCCCGCACATTTTCTTCATCTCGGGCAGATGCTTGTGGCTCTGGGAGATGCCATACTGCCGGGGCGCGTCCAGAAGCGGATCCCGTCCCTCCCCCTCATACTCGGCGATCATTTTCTTTCCGCCGCCGGAATAGCCGGTGAGGGAGAAGCAGGAGAGAAGCGCGTCCTTTGAAATGATCCCCGCCTGCACGAGGGGCGCCACCAGGGCGATGAACCCGCTGGCATGGCAGCCGGTATTGGCTACCCGCTTTGAGGCGCTGATCAGTTCACGCTGCCCTTTCAGTTCGGGAAAACCGTATGCCCAGCCCTCCGCCGTCCTGTGAGCGGTGGATGTATCGATCACGGCGGTGGTGTCATTCTCGATGAGGCTCACCGCCTCGGCAGCCGCCGCATCCGGCAGGCAAAGGAAAGCGATATCACAGGCATTCAGCATGTCTCGGCGGGCGGATACATCCTTCCTGAGCTCATCAGACGCCGCCCCCGCGCCCCCCCGTGTAGGACTCGGCCGGGTCCGCGCCCACGAGAAAAAAAAACCTGTAGACAACCACCGTGGTCCGATCCACTTAACCAACAATCGCCTACACGCCCATCGACATA
>PITV01000201.1 GCA_017577285.1 Clostridiales bacterium | reverse complement strand
GAACTTCTCGGTGCGATCCGTATGCCGAACACAGCCTTCCGTGCCAATGCCGGTACGGATGTCACAAGCGATATTCTGTTTCTGCAGAAGCGTGAACGGCCTGTTGATATCGAGCCGGACTGGGTTCACCTGGGACAGACCGCGGACGGGATTCCCATCAATTCCTATTTCGCGGAACATCCCGAAATGGTTCTTGGCACAATGGTCTGGGATAACCGGATGTACGGGAATCAGACGGAAACCGCTTGTGTTCCGTTTGAAGGTGCTGACCTTGGCGAACAACTGAAGGAAGCGGTATCTCATCTGCACGGGACCTACCGTGAAGCGGAGATTGATGATCCTGATGAGGAAACCGTCACGCTCAAGACGATCCCCGCGAATCCCAATGTCCGGAATTATTCCTATACGGTCATTGACGGCGATGTTTACTATCGGCAAAACTCCGTTATGGTTCAGCCGGATCTGAATCCGACTGCCCGTGAACGGATCCGCGGTATGGTTCAGCTTCGCGAATGCGTGAATGAGCTGATCCAGGCACAAATGGATAACGCGGACGATGAAACCGTCTCTGCTCTGCAGACAAAGCTCAATGACCGGTATGACGCGTTTACCGCCCGGTATGGTCTGATCAATTCCCGCGGAAACGCGAATGTCTTCTCGGATGACGCGTCCTATTATCTGCTCTGCTCTCTGGAGATTATCAGCGAGGACAAGACGCTTGAACGCAAGGCGGATATGTTTACCAAGCGCACAATCCGTCAGCAGGCCGAGATCACACATGTGGACACCGCAGCCGAAGCGCTCGCAGTGTCTATTGCTGAAAAGGCCAAAGTGGACCTGCCGTTCATGGAAAGCCTGACCGGGATCCCCCAGGAAACACTGACAAACGAGCTGGTCGGAGTCATCTTTCCCGTACCGAATCAGAATACGCATACGCCCTTGTTCGAATCCTATGTGACCGCGGATGAGTATCTGTCGGGCAATGTCCGTCAGAAGCTGCGTGAAGCACAGGAAGCCGCTGAGATCAATCCGATCTACATCCCGAATGTGACCGCGCTGGAAGCAGCTCAGCCCAAGAACCTGGATGCCAGCGAGATTGATGTACGGCTCGGCGCTACCTGGGTCGATAAGGAAACCATAGCGGACTTCATGTATGAGACATTTTCCACACCCATGTATCTGCAGCGGTATGTGCTTGTTGAGTATGCCGCGTATACCGCTGAGTGGAACATTACCGGCAAGAATATGATCTCATCCTCCAATGTTGCCGCGTGCGTGACCTACGGAACCGACCGCGCCAACGCATACAAGATCCTTGAGGATACCCTGAACCTGCGCGATGTCCGGATCTATGACACGATCACGGATTCCGAAGGCAATGACCGCAGGGTTCTGAATCAGAAAGAAACCACCTTGGCTCAACAGAAGCAGCAGTCCATCAAGGACGCCTTCCGCGACTGGGTCTGGCGGGATCCGTACCGCCGTGAACGGCTTGTTGAAAAGTATAACGAGCTTTTCAACTCGACCCGGCCCCGTGAGTATGACGGTAGTCATATCGCTTTCGCAGGCATGACACCGGAGATCGTACTGCGGGAGCATCAGCTGAACGCTGTCGCGCACATCATGTATGGCGGAAACACCTTGCTCGCGCATGAGGTCGGTGCCGGAAAGACCTTTGAAATGGTTGCCGCAGCGATGGAAAGCAAACGGCTTGGTCTGTGCCAGAAGCCTCTGTTTGTTGTTCCCAATCATCTGACAGAGCAGTGGGCTTCCGAGTTCCTGCGCCTGTATCCGAGCGCGAACATTCTTGTGGCGACCAGGAAGGACTTTGAAAAGGCTAACCGTCAGAAGTTCTGCGCACGTATCGCTACCGGCGAGTATGACGCGGTGATCATCGGACACAGCCAGTTTGAACGTATCCCCGTCTCCCAGGAACGGCAGCAGCGACTGCTCAGGGAACAGATCCAGGATATCACTGAAGGTATCGCAGAGCTTAAGCACCATCGCGGTGAACAGTTCTCCGTCAAGCAGCTGGAGCGAACCCGGAAGCAGTTGGAAACCCGGCTCACCAAGCTTGAAGCGGAAGACAAAAAGGATCATGTGGTCACCTTTGAACAGCTCGGTGTGGACCGCCTGTTCGTGGATGAAGCGCATATGTTCAAGAATCTGTTCCTGTTCACCAAGATGCGGAACGTTGCTGGTCTGTCCACCTCTGAGGCGCAGAAGTCCAGTGATATGTTCCTGAAATGCCGGTACATGGACGAGATCACCGGCGGCAGAGGCACTGTGTTCGCGACAGGCACACCTGTTTCCAACAGTATGACTGAGCTGTACACCATGCAGCGGTATCTGCAGTACAGTACGCTTCAGCAGATGAACATGTCCCAGTTCGACGCCTGGGCTTCCACATTCGGCGAGACCACAACCGCTATCGAGCTGGCTCCCGAAGGCACCGGCTACCGGGCGAGGACGCGCTTTGCGAAGTTCTTCAATCTGCCCGAACTGATGACACTCTTCAAGGAAGTCGCGGACATCAAAACATCCGATCAGCTGAACCTGCCTGTTCCGAACGCGCACTATGAAACAGTTGCCGTTAAGCCTTCCGAGTATCAGAAGGAGATGGTACAGGCCCTGTCCGAACGGGCTGCGGAAATTCACAGCGGGAATGTGGATCCGAGCGTGGACAACATGCTGAAGATCACCTCTGACGGCAGAAAGCTGGGGCTGGATCAGCGACTGATCAACCCGCTTCTGCCGGACGATCCTGACAGCAAGGTAAATGCCTGCGTAAGCAACGTTTACCGCATCTGGCAGGATGGGCAGAGTGAAAAGCTGACACAGCTCGTATTCTGTGATTTGTCCACTCCCCGCGGAAAGGCCGCGACCGAGAAGGAACAGGAAAGTGCTTCTCTGATACCGGAAGAGACCGGAACAGGCTCCTTCAATATCTATGACGATATCAAGTCCAAGCTGATCGCGATGGGGATTCCGGCTGAGCAGATTGCGTTCATTCATGATGCGAACACGGAGCTTCGCAAAAAAGAACTTTTTGCGAAAGTGCGAAGCGGACAGGTGCGTGTACTCATGGGCAGTACTGCCAAGATGGGTGCCGGCACCAATGTGCAGGACAGGCTTGTCGCCTTGCATGACCTGGACTGTCCATGGCGGCCCGGTGATCTGGAGCAGCGTGCCGGGCGTATTGTCCGTCAGGGTAATCATAACCCGGATGTGTATATCTATCGGTACGTGACAGAAGGAAGCTTCGACTCGTATCTGTGGCAGACGGTTGAAAACAAACAGAAATTCATTTCTCAGATCATGACCAGCAAAAGCCCGGTCCGGTCCTGTGATGATGTGGACGAGACCGCGCTGTCCTATGCCGAGATCAAGGCTCTGTGTGCCGGTGATCCGCGCATTAAGGAAAAGATGGACCTGGATGTGGATGTAGCACGGCTCCGGCTCATGAAAGCCGACCACCAGAGCAAACAGTACCGACTGGAAGATCAGCTCCTGAAGTATTTCCCGCAGCAGATCGAACGCGATCAGCAGATGATTGACGGCTTGCAGTCGGATATTAACCTGCTTGAAGCGCATCCCCTCCCCGAAAAGGACTTTGTCGGTCTGACTGTTTCCGATGGGTTGACGATCACTGACAAGGAGGAAGCCGGCAAGGCGATCCTTGAAGCCTGTAAAGCTTCCGCGCACGGACTCCCCGTTCCGGTCGGAACCTATCGCGGTATGGATCTGAGTGTACAGTACGATATGCTGGCCAATCATTTTCTGATGACACTGCGCGGTACAGTATCGCACAGAACAGAGGTCGGCAATTCCGCCGAGGGTAATATTATCCGTATTGAAAACGCTCTGGCTACGATTCCGAAACGGCTTGAGGATACGAAATCGCACCTGGCCGGAATGCATCAGCAGATGGATGTAGCTAAGGAGGAGGTAGGAAAGCCTTTCCCGCAGGAGAAGGAACTGCAGGTCAAGTCAGCGCGACTGGCTGAGCTGGATTCCGAACTGAACATGGATCAGCATCCTTCCGTTCCGGATAAAGGAGAGGAGCGCTGAAATGAATCTGTTTACAGCCGTAAAGAACAGGATCACTACCCGGCAGGCTGCTGAATACTATGGGATGACTGTCCATGGGAACGGGATGTGCAATTGTCCGTTCCATAATGACAAGAATCCCAGTATGAAGGTGGATTCCCGGTTCCATTGCTTCGGTTGTCAGGCGGACGGTGATGTCATTGACTTCACCGCCCGTCTTTTTGATCTGTCGCCTGTGGATGCAGCGCGCAAGCTTGCCTGTGATTTCAATATTGACAGCAGCTTATGCT
>PITV01000200.1 GCA_017577285.1 Clostridiales bacterium | reverse complement strand
TGTCGGGCGAGTGATGTGTTTATAAGAGACACACCTTAAAAAGCGCTGTCTTGTATTGTGTTGCGGAGATACACGAACCGAAAAATGTCCCCCCCCCGCCGGTACAGAAGCCGTATCACCCGCTGTCAGACAGGATGCTCCCGCTCCGTCTGTCCCGGCTCAGAAAACAGCGGATCCCGCCGGCTCCTCTTTGCGTGAGAAATTATCTGCCTTTATCAGCGAGCCGAAACAGCCTGCCACATCAGAGGAATCACAGGGCAGAAAAACCGAGATCCGCACAGACGCGGCACCGTCACACACCCCTGAAAAGCCGATCAAAACGGAATCTCCGCAGCAGCAGGAGATCCCGGTCATACAGAACAGTCCGGATGGACATGCCCCCATATTCTATATCGGCACAGTATTCAACACTTATATCCTGCTGGAATGCGGCGACAGAATGCTTCTCTGCGATCAGCACGCTGCTCACGAGCGGATCCTTTATGAACGTTTTGTCAAGGAAACAGAGCATGACGGCGGGTGTCAGGAACTGCTGGTTCCTGTAACTGTACAGCCGACGCCCGCCCAGTACGCCGCTTTCCTCGATAACGGACAGCTGCTCAAAGAAGCAGGCTTTGACTGTGAGGAGTTCGGCAGCGGCAGCATCCGCATCAACGGTGTACCTGTCATTTTGGGAGAGCCGCAGGCTGCCGGATGCTTCAGCGATGCTCTGGATGAGTTATCCGTAACAGGGTTCCTTTCCCGCTCGGACAAACTGAGCAGACTGATACAGACTGCCTGCAAGCATGCCGTCAAAGGCGGGGAAAAGCTGGACACCCGCCAGCTGACCGGTCTTGTCGGAATGATCCTCAGCAAAAAGATCCCGCCTACATGTCCTCACGGCAGGCCGCTTTTTGTGGAAGTTACTCAGCGGGATATCGAAAAGAGATTCAAGCGCATTCAGGATTGATTATGAAAAACAGGATCATCGTGCTGTGCGGTCCCACCGCCAGCGGTAAATCAGCGGCAGGGCTTGAACTGGCAGACAGGTTCGGCAGCAGCATCATCTGCATGGATTCCATGCAGATCTACAAGGGCATGGACATCGGCACAGCGAAACCCTCCAAGGAAGAGCAGGAACGCTGTGCCCACTATATGCTGGATGTGGTCTCCCCCTTTGAAAATTATTCCGCTGCCCAGTACGCCGCTGATGCCTTTCCCCTGCTGGATTCTCTCTCCCTGCCTGTCATGATCGGCGGAACGGGGCTTTACCTGAACGCGGTATCCACGGACATGGAATTCGGCTTTGACCGGGGCGATGAGAGCGTCCGGACTAAGTATGAGCAGATGGCTGCCGAGCACGGAAACGGATTCGTTCATTCTCTCCTGGAGCAAAAAGACCCGGCGGCGGCGCAAAAGCTCCACATCAATGACCTCCGGAGAGTGATACGCGCCCTGGAAGTATTTGAACTGACAGGGAAGCCCTTCTCTTCACAGCGGGCCGGAGATATGTACAGATCAAACAACAGATACGATTTTCATATCTTCGCCCTGTCGATGGATCGTGAAAGGCTTTATCACCGCATCAACATCCGTGTGGATGAAATGATGAAAAACGGTCTCTACGAGGAGGTCGAAGGGCTCAGAAAAGAGGGCGTGACAGCGGATCTGCAAAGCATGCAGGGGATCGGCTACAAGGAGATCCTTGAAGTGATGGACGGCCGCTCTTCTCTTGATAGCGCGGTAGACCTGATCAAGCAGCGCTCCCGGAACTACGCGAAACGCCAGCTGACCTGGTTCCGGCGGGATCCCCGTGTAAACTGGCTGGATATGGATCAGCTGAATGTTTCACAGGCACTCGATGTCATCCGGGAAAAAGCAGACATATAAACCAAATCTGATTGAAAGGCAAAACTGATGAATACAGATCGATTGATAGAACAGGCGGAAAAAGACTGCCGCGATATCTTTGATGAACTTGACAGGATCGAGGAAATCAATACCCTCCGCGTGCTCGATGCTTTCCAGGCGGAGCATGTGGGCGCCCGTCATTTTTCTCCCACCACAGGCTACGGATACGATGATATAGGCAGAGATACGCTTGAGCGCATCTTCGCCCGTGTTTTCCGCTGTGAACAGGCCATCGTCCGCCCGCACATCGTAAGCGGAACTCATGCGCTCTCCCTTTGTCTGTTCGGGCTGCTGCTGCCGGGCGATCACCTGATCTCCGCCACCGGGCTTCCCTATGATACCATGCAGGAAGTGATCGGCCTCACAAGCAAGGATAACGTCGGCACGCTGAAGGAAATGAACGTATCCTTCTCCTATATCGATATGTCAAAGGAAGGCGGCATCAATATCGAAGCGGTGCTGTCAGAGATCAAAAAGCATCCGAATACCAAAGTAGTTATGCTGCAGCGCAGCCGCGGCTATGCATGGCGTCCGTCCCTCATCCCCGAGGATATGACAGATGCTATCAGAGCGATCCACAGCAGCTATCCGGATGTTTTTGTCATGGTGGACAACTGCTACGGCGAGTTCGTCCGTGAAACAGAACCCTCCTTCTACGGTGCTGATGTCTGCGTGGGCAGTCTGATCAAGAATGCCGGAGGAGCCATTGCCCCGACCGGCGGATACATCGTTGGCACACAAAAAGCCGTGCACCGCATCGAGGCGCGGCTCACCGCTCCCGGCATCGGCCGTGAGGAAGGCAGTTACGCCGCTTCCTACCGTCCCTTTTATCAGGGACTGTTTGTCGCGCCGCATACAGTCATGCAGGCTGTAAAGACCGCCGTTCTCTCCGCCCGCGTGTTTGAACTGCTGGGAATGGTGTCCACACCGGCTCATGACGCGGTGCGCGGGGACATCATTCAGGCCATACAGCTCGGCTCCGAGGAGGCGATGGTGGCCTTCTGCCGCGGCATACAGGCGGCTTCGCCTGTCGACAGCGACGCTGCTCCCGAGCCCTGGGATATGCCCGGCTACGAGAATAAGGTGGTCATGGCGGCAGGCACGTTCGTAGGCGGGGCATCTATTGAGATCAGCGCCGACGGGCCGATCCGTCCCCCTTACGCGGTCTACCAGCAGGGGGCAGTCACCTATACGCACGGAAAGATCGCCATCAAAAAAGCGCTGGAGGAATTGTTCTCCTCCGGCGCCATGAAAGAACAGGATATCAGTAACTGACCAGATCATATCTGATCAGAAGATCCTCCAGCAGAGCCAGATGTTCGCTCAGTTTCGCTTTTACACCCAATGTGGATTTATTCTGCTGAATAACACTGTCGAATTCCTTTATATCTCCGTACAGCAAATCGATGACCGCATCCAGATCTTCTGGGCGGTTATCTTTTTTTCCGTCATAGCATACGAGCGTGAGCTGATCGATCGCATAAACATAGCCCTTCACGGCTCCTACTTTGCTGCTCGTGACGCTTGTCACCGTCGCGGATATCTCATTCGCGGCGGATTTTCCGCCGTTCAGGCAGTCCTCGATCCTGTCCTGCAGCACTGTTCCGGAAGCCGAGCCGATGGCAGGTGATCTCAGTATGATAAACAGCTCCACCATTGCCATGACAAAGAACACAAGGGCAATACCCAGCAGGATATACATCCGCCTTACGCGTCTTTCATCTTTTTCCGCCTGTTCAAAAACACTGTACATTTTATCCGTTCCTCATTTCGAATTATTATGCCATTGACGAGGGATTCAGTTCATAATACACACTGCAGGGCCATGTCCTCAGCGGCAGTTCCGCACAGAAAGCCTTCAGGCGTTCCGAATCCGGATGAACCAGTATCTTCATCAGCACCTGCATGCGGTATTTGTTCTGTATGCGGCCAATGGGTGATTTATCACATTTAATAAACAGCAGACGCCTTTTCAGTACCGGATCCTCCTCCACGAACTGATCGATCTCTTCCTTCAGTTTCATCGCGGTCTGGGACGCTGCCAGCGCGTTATCCGCCTCGCACAGCATCCTGATCATGCACGTAAATGGCGGATACAGATCCTTTTTGCGGCGGGCGAATTCTTCATTGAAGAACTGCCTGTAATCCTGTTTCAGCGCGGATGCCACAGCATAATGCTCCGGTTTGTAGGACTGTATGATCACATTTCCCTCTTCACCCGCGCGTCCCGCTCTTCCCGCCACCTGAACCAGCAGCTGATAGGTGCGCTCCGGCGAGCGGTAATCTGGCAGATCGAGCGTCATGTCAGCCATGATGGCGCCCACCAGCGTCACCCGGGGAAAATCGAGCCCTTTCGCGATCATCTGCGTGCCGATCAGCACCTGCGCTTTTCCCGTTCTGAAAGCGTTCAGAATATCAATGTATGAATTCTGGGATGAAGTGGTATCCAGATC
>PITV01000199.1 GCA_017577285.1 Clostridiales bacterium | reverse complement strand
GCCCTTCCATGCGAGGTCGGCGTAGCACTGCTGATAGGTGGCGGCGCCCGCGCCCTCGGTGATGGAGCCGCCGATGGCGGCCACGGTGATCCTTTCGCCGGCGTTGGCCCGGGTGGCCACCTTCTTCAGGCGCCTGTTGTTGCCGGTGCGCACCCGGGCGGCCTTCAGCATATCCGCGTACCACTCCTGCCCCGCGGGAACGGGGGCGCAGATCACATATTCATTCCCGGCGTTTTCCATATCCGGGTTTTCGGGCACAAAGTGTCCGTCATTCAGTACAGGTTCGTTTCCCATCGTGTTTGCCTCTTCTTCAGTAATGGCGGTAAAGGGGATCATCAGTATCAGCACGGCGCTGACGATCCGGAGCAGAATTCTCAGCATGGCTGTTCCTCCTTCGCTGCTCACATGATATCACAGGCGGGCCGGGCGCACAATGCTTTTGTTGCCCGCCGCCGCTTTTCCGCTGCCCGTTCCCGTCACGAACCGGTTGCATTCGCGGGGCGGTTCATGTATAATGATTTCATCAGGCAAGTGGATCGTTTTTCCCTGCTCCCGCGGCCCGCCCGGGAACGGGGGAGGTGTCCGGCACCCCTTGTATCCGTGCCCGCCGAGGAGGGATGATATGGCAAAAAAGGTGCTCTGTATTCTCCTGATCCTTCTCCTCATCGTTCTGATCGCCCTGTGCGCGGCGCTGCTGATCAGAACGCTCTCTTACGATACCGTTTCGGTGTTCCCCGCGGATATCCGGGGAAACGAGATAACGGTGAGCGATATATTCATCATCGAGGATGAGGAGACCCCGGACGGACCGGATGGACCGGCTGAACCGGAAGAAACGGAGAGCGTGCCCGGGCTGCCCTCCGCCGGCGGATGTCTCTGCCCGGACAATGCGGTATTCTGTATGTAAAGAGGCTTTTATGAGATCCTCAAAAGTGCTTCCCGCGGCGTCTCTCTTCGGAGGGATGGTGCTGCTTTCCTCTATTTTTTCCCTGCAGGGCTACCTGCTGGATGATGTCATCGCCTGCTACAGTCTTTCCGATTCCGCGAAGGGGCTGGCGGCGGCTGTCGCTATGGTCTGCGGCGTGGGGGCGCTGCTGCTGTCCTTTTTCCTGATCGGGCGGGTGCGCAAGTTCACCCTGCTGAAGGCCGCCTTCCTGCTGTGCTCCCTGGCGCTGATCGCCCTGTGCCTGAAGCCCTCCTTCGCGGTGTTCGTCCTGCTGTGGGGCGCCATCGGCCTGGGCCTGGGCTTTGTGGACACCCTGCTCTCCGCCTGCATGTCCGATCTGTATCACGGGGAGGAGAAGAAAGCCACCCGCATGATGTGCATGCTGCACATGACCTACGGCCTGGCCAGCATGGCGGCGCCGCTGCTCTTCGGCCTGCTCATTTCCAGGGGCGCGGCATGGTATATGATGTATTCTGTGGCCGGGGGCTTCGGCCTGCTGCTGCTGATCTTCACCTTTATCGCCGCCCGGAAGGGGGGAGAGGACGGGCTCGGCGGCCCGGCTGCCTCCGGGGACGCGGATCTCTCCTTCGGCCGGATCCTTAAAACGGTGACGGCGGGCCCGCTGCCCTTCTTCATCCTCGCCATGTTTTTCCACGGCTATTTCCTGTCGGGGCTCAATACATGGATCACCCGTTATGTGGGGGACACCCTGGGCAGCCCCCTGCGGGATATTTCCCTCACGTTCCTGTTTGCGGGGGTCATGCTCTCCCGCTTCCTGTTCCCGTTCACGGGGCTGAAGCCGGAAAAGTATATCCGCGTATCCTGCATCCTCTCCGCGGCGCTGATGCTGGCGGCGGTGCTGACCGGCAGCGCCTGGGCGGCGGTGATCCTCACCGCCCTCTCCGGACTCGCCTTCGGCGCCACCATTCCCTGCATGCTGAACCTGGCCTGCGAGAGCGTTCAGGGGAACACCATGCTGGCCACCACCCCCATGATGCTGGCGCTGTATCTGGGCCAGGCCGTATCACCGCCGGTCATCGGCGCGCTGGAATCCGCGGCGGGCCTGCGCTGGGGCATGCTCTCCTGCTGCGTCATCATGCTGGTCACGGCGGTGTGCTGCATTCCCGCGGCCGCCCGCTGCGGGAAGCCGCAGGCGGAATGACGCCGTAAAGAAGCTTAAACGCAAAACATCCTCCCCGGAGCGGAAGGATGTTTTTTTCATATATGTATATGTGTATGTATATATGTGCTTTTTTTCACTGTCCGGTCAGTTCACGGGAAACTGCCATGCCCGGCTGATGAAGAAGCCCGGAAGCACCACCACCAGGAAGAAGATCCAGCTGACGATGGTGAACACTTTGACGAACTTCATGCCCTTCCCGGGGTATTCCCTCACATAGATGCGGTAGTTGATGACGGAGGCCAGCGAGCCGATCAGGCTGCACAGGCCGGCGGTGTCCACGCCGTACAGCAGGCCGCTGAGGCTGCCGCTGAAGGGATACAGCACGATGGAGGCGGGCACGTTGGAGATGATCTGGCTCAGCAGGATGCCGGACCAGTACTCCCTGCCGCTGACGATCCTCTGCAGGAAAGCGGAGATATCCGGATTGGCGCAGATGGAGGAGGAGAACACGAAGAAGCACAGGAAGGTGAGCAGCAGCACATAATCCGTCTTCAGCAGGATCTTTCTGTCAAAGATCAGCACCGTGACCGCCACCAGCGCGGTGATGTACGGCCACCAGGAGGTCCTGCTGACGATGGTGAAGATGATCAGGGCGAACAGGGAGAGATATACGACGCGGCTGCGCCTGCCCTCCGGCTTCCATGTGCCGCCCACTTCCTCCGCGGGGATCTCGATGGAAAGCTTCGTATCCTTCCGGTAGAGCAGGAACACATAGCCGATGAGCAGACCGGCGCTCATGATCCACAGCGGGGACATGTGCAGCATGAAGGTGAAGGCGCTCACGCCGCTCTTGCCGAAGAGGAACAGATTCTGGGGGCTGCCGAAGGGGGTGAGCAGGCTGCCGCGGATGGCGGCGATGTTCTCCATGGAGATGACGGGCAGGATGAATTCCTCCCTTCCGCCGCTCCTGAACAGCATGATGGTGAGGGGCACGAAAATGATCAGCGACACATCGTTGGTCACGAACATGCTGGTGAAGAACACCCCGAAGATCACGAAAAGGGAAAGCGCCGTCATGGTCTTCATGCGGCCGCTGAGGCGGATCAGGGGCAGAAAGATGTTCTCCTTCTTGAAGCCTTCCAGCACCGTCAGCATCATGAACAGGGTGGCGAGGGTGTGCCAGTCGATATCCTTCAGCAGCTGCTCCGTGGGCGGCGTGATGATCAGCGCGATGACCGCCGCGGCCAGCGATACGAACAGCATGGCTTCCTTTTTGACATACGCGAGTACTTTTTTCAACTTCGTTCCCCTCCTGCGGTTTAGTCGGAAACGGCGGCTATTATACACCCCGCGGGGCGGAATGAACAGGCTTTTCACAAATTTTTATGCCCTGCGCGTTCCCGGCGTTCCGCGAAGGTCCGGGGCGCCGTTTTCACTGTTGACATGCCGCCTGACGGACACTAAAATAGACTGTGAACAGCCGGTCGCGTCTCCTGCCGCGGGCCGGCCGGAACATACATCGCGAACGGAAAGAGAGAAGAAAATGAGGATCGAAACGGAAAGACTGATCATTACCGAGCTGACCGCCGGCATGGCGCAGGCGGTGCATGAAAATTCGCTGGATGAGGACAACCGCCGGTTCGTGCCGGATGAGGTTTTTGAAACGCTGGAGGAAGCGGAGGAGACCGTTCAGTTCCTGATGGAACAGTACGCCTCAAAGGAGGGGCCCCTCGTATACGCCGTGCTGACGAAGCAGGGGGAGAACACCGGCTATGTGCAGATCGCGCCTGTGGAGGAGGGCCGGGAGATCGGCTACCACATCGCGAAGAAGTATACGGGGAAGGGCTATGCCACAGAGGCTGTGCGCGCCTTCCTGCCCGTTATGGCGGATGAACTGGGGTTTTCAGACATATGGGGCATCTGCCTGAAGGAGAACGCCGCTTCTGTGCGGGTGCTGGAAAAGTGCGGCTTCAGAACGGTGTTCACCGGCACCGGCCCCTATCAGGGAGAGGAACGGGAGATCGTGAAAGCGCTCTGGAAAAAGTAACGGCGCGGCATGCCGCAAAGGCGAATGACAGGCAAATGATAAAAGAAACCGCGGGACTGGAAAGTCCCGCGGTTTCTTTGTGCGATGCGTACTGATTATTTGACGCAGATCAGGTTCATGCCGCCGAAGATGACGAGCAGGAGGGTGCCGTCTTCCAGCAGAGCCATCTGAACATTCAGAATTTCGGCCAGATCGGCGTCTCCGCAGTCATAATAGGCGGTGCCGTCTTCGGTCAGAACGCACTGGCATTCCTGGCCCAGGTAAACCACATTGCCGTTCTCAACGGTCACGGCGGTGTCGTGGCTGCCGAAGATCATGTCCAGTTCGCTGCC
>PITV01000198.1 GCA_017577285.1 Clostridiales bacterium | reverse complement strand
GACATGCACATCAGGTCTATGCCGTTATTTGCCAGCAGCCGGGTGATATCCGCCAGTTTTCCGGTGCTGTTTTCAATAAAAACCGATATCTGCTTTACATGCATATTTCCGGCCTGCCTTTCCTGTAGTTGCCGCGGTACGCCGCGGAATGATCATCTTCATGTGTACCCAAGGATATTATACCATACTTTTTCCGCTCTTTCCATAGGAAAAAGAACAAAATAAAGGCATTCCTGTGATATCAGGAGGACGGCAGATCACAGATTGCGCTTATCAATGATACGCTTTGCCTTTCCCTCGCTGCGGGGAAGCGAACCGGGCGTGCAAAGCTTCACCTGGCAGCTGATGAGCACATCGCTGGCCAGCTGCATCTGGATGCGTTTCTGCAGGTTTTCCAGATCACGCACAGTATCGCTCATCATGTTCCTGTCCAGTTCCACCTGAACTTCCAGCGTATCAAGATTGCCCTTGCGCTCCACGATCAGCTGATACTCGGGCGTTACGCCGGGCACCTGCAGGATGGCATGCTCGATCTGGCTGGGGAACACATTCACACCGCGGATGATGAGCATGTCATCACTGCGGGCGTGAACACGCTTCATGCGGCGGTGAGTGCGTCCGCAGGAGCAGGGAGTATCATCCAGAAGGGTCAGGTCATGGGTGCGGTAACGGATCAGCGGCATGCCTTCCTTTGTAAGGGTCGTGAACACCAGTTCACCCTCTGTCCCGTCAGGAAGCGGCTTCAGGTTCTCGCCTATGATCTCCGGCAGGAAATGATCCTCCCAGATATGCAGTCCGTTCTTCTCAAAGCATTCCATGGCCACACCGGGGCCCATCATTTCGGTCAGGCCGTATATATCGCGGGCGTCGATATGCAGTTTTTCCTGCAGCCGGGCACGCATCTCATCCGTCCAGGGCTCCGCGCCGAACACGCCCACCCTCAGGGCGATCTCATCAGTGCTCATTCCCGCCTTTTCCATGGCATCCGCAAGGTTCAGGGCATAGGAAGGCGTGCACAGGATGGCGGTAGGCTTGAAATCCCTGAGCAGCATCAGCTGGCGCTGGGTGTTTCCGCCGGATACGGGAATAACGGCCGCCCCGGTGCGCTCGGCGCCGTAATGAGCGCCCAGACCGCCGGTGAACAGACCGTAACCGTAAGCGATATGCACCGTATCATTTTTCGTGATGCCGGCGCAGGTCAGTCCGCGGGCCACCAGATCCGTCCAGTTTTCAAGGTCATTCTTCGTATATCCGGCCACGGTGGGCTTTCCGGTGGTTCCGGAAGAGGCATGGATACGCACGATCTCGCTCTGAGGCGCGGCAAACAGACCAAAGGGATAGTTGTCCCTCAGATCTTTCTTTTCGGTGAAAGGAAGCAGCACGATGTCCTCTACCCCGTGGATATCCTCCGGTTTCACACCGGCGACATCCATCTTATTCCGGTAGAAAGGCACGTTGTCATACACCCGTTTCACCAACTTCACCAGCCGCTCGCTCTGAAGCGCGTGCAGTTCATCCCGGCTGATGGTCTCCAGTTCACGGCTCCACATCAAGTCAGCCATTGACCTTTGCCTCCCCGGCCTGCCTTCCCGCGCGGAAGGCTTTCAGGTTCGCTTCAAGTGTCTTGGGCGGTACGCAGGCCGCCACAGATGCTTCCCATTCCTCCTCCGGCCACTCGCTGAAGGCGCTCAGCACGCCCAGCAGTACGATATTCACGCTGCGGACACTGCCGGCTTCACGGGCCAGGGAAAGGGCATCCAGCAGGACGGTCCTCTTTGCGGAGGGCATATCATCGGGATATACCGCCTTGCCGCTGATCACGGGCATGGGCAGCATGCGCTGGGTATTGGAGATCAGCACGCCGTCATCCTTCAGGAAGCCCTCCGCGCGCAGTGCCTCCAGCATTTCAAAGCTCAATACATAGTCCGCCTGTTTCGCGTCCACCAGAGGGCTTGCGATGCTGTCGCCGATGCGCACATGGGTGATAACACTGCCGCCGCGCTGGCTCATGCCGTGCACTTCGCTCACTTTGATATCGCGGCCCATTTTCAATGCCAGATAACCCAGGATCTTGCTGGTCAGCAGGATGCCCTGACCGCCAACACCTACGATAATGATGTTTCCGTTCATTCCTGTTCCCCTCCTTTGATGCTCCCGAAGGGACAAACTTTCGCGCACAGGCCGCAGCCCACGCACAGGGTATCATTCACATGCACGCCCTTTTCATCCCGCTCCAGTGCCGGGCAGGAAAGCTTCATGCAGGCACCGCAGTTCCTGCAGTTCTCGATAAAGCAGGGAGTTTTCTTCCGCTTGTCCAGCAGGGCGCAGGGACGGCGGGCGATCACAACGGATACACCGTCATATTCCAGTTCTTCCTTCATCACCTGCTTGAAGCCCTTCAGATCCTGCGGGTCATGGATCCTGACATGGGCACCGATGCTCTCGCACAGTGCTTCCAGATTCAGTTGAGGAGCGGGATTTCCGTAAATGTCAAAGCCTGTAGCGGGGTTCTGCTGGTGTCCGGTCATGCCGGTGATGCGGTTGTCCAGGATCACGACCGTCATGGCGCTCTTGTCATACACCGCGTCGATCAGCCCGGTGATTCCGCTGTGGATAAAGGTGGAATCACCCAGCACGGCCACAGTCTTTTTGGAGAACTCGCGACCCTGCGCCTTTTCAAGGCCGTGAGCCATGCCGATGGAAGCACCCATGCACAGGGCGGCATCCATGCACTCCATGGGAGGCAGCGCGCACAGGGTGTAGCAGCCGATATCGCCCAGCACATTGAGGCCCAGCTGCTTGAAGGTGAAGAAGGTGGCTCTGTGGGGGCAGCCGGGGCACAGGACGGGAGGACGGGCCGGCAGCTGCTTCTCGGTGTAATCCGGAGCATCCTTGCCGAAGATCTGCGCCACGCGGGCGGCGCTCAGTTCTCCCTGCAGGCCGGTCAGTTCCTTGCCGTGCACCTTAATGCCCATGGCCTTGATATCATTTTCAAGAACGGGCTCCAGTTCCTCGATCACCACCAGATCCTCCACCTGCGCGGCGAAGGAGCGGATCAGCTCCTCGCTGAGCGGATAGGTCAGGCCCAGTTTCAGCACGCTGGCTTCGGGCATGGCTTCCTTTACATACTGATACACGACACCGCCACAGATGATGCCCAGTTTCTTATCATTGATCTCAACGGTATTGACAGGCAGTTCAGCGGCATCCTTCGCCAGTTTCTTTTCACGGTTTTCCACCACGATATGACGCTTTTTCGCCATGCCGGGCATCATGACATATTTCATGAAATCCTTGGCGTAAGGCACAGTATCCTTTTCGGTGCGCTCACCCAGTTCAACAGGCGTACGGCTGTGAGCCAGACGGGTGGTCAGGCGCATGAACACGGGCGTATCGTACTTTTCACTCAGGTCATAAGCCACTTTCATATAATCCTTGCATTCCTGGCTGGTGGCCGGCTCCAGCATGGGCATATGAGCTGCTCTGGCATACATGCGGCTGTCCTGCTCGTTCTGGGAGGAGAACATGGCGGGATCATCGGCGCAAAGCACCACAAGTCCGCCGGTCACGCCGGTGTAGGCCGCAGTAAAGATCGGGTCCGCCGCCACATTGACACCCACATGCTTCATGCAGCTCAGGCTCCTGACGCCGCCCATGGAAGCGCCGAAGGATACTTCCACAGCAGTCTTTTCATTCGGTGCCCACTCGCACTTCATCTCAGGATAGATGGCACAGAACTCGGTCACCTCTGTGGAAGGGGTGCCGGGATAGCTGCTGACCACCTTTACGCCTGCTTCCCAGGCGCCTCTGGCTATGGCTTCGTTACCCAATAACAATCTCTTCATGTCCGTTATCTCTTTCCCCGGCAGATGCCGGCAATTTGGCGTTTCGCGGGTGTAACACAAATAAACGCCTCAGCGTTACACAAGGGATAGTATATCAAAAATCCCCGGTAAAATAAAGGGTGAATGCAAAAAAAGAACGGCAGGAACCATGCGGACCTGTTTCTCCGTTTCACAACTGCATTTTGTTGTTTTTTCCCGCTTTTTCACTTGCGGTCAGGCTCGTTTTTCGATATACTGTCTCAGGAAATCATCGTAAAGGAGAACCTGTTCATCATGAGCGAAACAAACCTCCCCGCCGCGGAAAAACCCGCCCGCGGAAAGATATTATGGACGCTCTTCATCACATTTCTGAAGATCGGCGCCTTCACTTTCGGCGGCGGCTATGCCATGATCGCCCTGCTGGAAAATGAATTCGTCAGTAACAAGGGCTGGATGACAAAGGAAGATTTTCTGGATATGGTCGCCATTGCCGAATCCACACCCGGCCCCATCGCTGTCAACAGCGCCACCTATATCGGCTACAAGACGGGCGGCATCGCCGGTTCCCTGCTGGCCACCTTCGCCGTCTGTTTCCCCGCTTTCTGCATCCTCTTTGCCATTTCCCTGTTC
>PITV01000001.1 GCA_017577285.1 Clostridiales bacterium | reverse complement strand
GTACATGCCTGTCTGCGGAACATCCCGCACGGTATAGTCATAGCGGAAGCCGTACGCGGTGCTCCCCGCGACGGAGATCTCAAAGTTCTCTCCCGGACGGCAGCCGGGCACCTTTTTCATCACTTCCCGCAGGCTGTTATCCCTCACCTTCGGCATAGCAGCCAGCGCGCCCAGCAGAAAGGGCACCTTTTTCGCGTTCACCGTCACCAGGATATGACGCTGCGGATCCCGCGCGCCCCAGCTCGTGCCGGGCCTGTCGCCAGCGCCCGTCAGTT
The DNA here is from genome assembly GCA_017577285.1 of Clostridiales bacterium. GTDB lineage: Bacteria > Bacillota > Clostridia > Christensenellales > Aristaeellaceae > ZC3RG03. The sequence goes on along the minus strand of PITV01000001.1, from coordinate 61,581 downwards.
CGCGCTCACTGATGATCTCGAATCCGCCGGGAACGGTGATCCCGAGGGCGCCGTTGAAAATGATCTCACTCATGTTCTTATCCTTTCATATTCCCGTTCAGGATCTTCATCTTGCCCCTTCGCCCGCGATGATCAGCACCGTGACCGTCCCGTTCTGGGGATAGGCCTCGATACGGATCTGATAGGGCAGGGTGTTTTCAAAGCACAGGTCGACATAGCTGCCCACCGCGCTGTCAAACTGCAGCGGGATATACCTCACGCCCTTGTCCCAGTGCACGCTCCATTTCGTCACCTGCAGAGGAAGCCCCAGTACCGCGTTATACAGTGTGGTGCTCACCTGGCACACGCCCCCGCCGTACCCGTAGCCGCTCTGGGAGATATTGGCCGCGTACTGATAGCCGTTCCTTTGAGAGTAGGGCGCGCACAGGGCGTTGAAGGAGAAGGAGGCGCCGGGATCCAGCTCCGTGCCCGTGATCCGCTCGCAGCCCAGGGCGATATTATGCTGCCGCTCCTCATTGCGCTGCCTTGAAAAATGATCGTTGTAATAAGTGGTGAAGGCGTAGATCACCTCGCCCTTTCTGGCGTTCTGCCAGTCCGGAAAGGGCATATATTCCACGGCGGCTGTATCAACGGTGCACATGCCCCGGGCCACCGCCAGCTCATAGCCGCCGGGCACCGGGCGCTGCACGGCAAACACGCTCCCCGCTTCGATCAGGGTGCCGTCATAATCCTCCGAGGAAACAAAGATGTCTTCCGCGGCGGTCCCCAGACCGCTCTGATACGTATAGCCCGGAACGGGATAGAGGTAAGCGTCCAGAGAGCGGAAGTACCGCAGATACCCGGTCTTTATATAGCCCTTGTCCCCTTTGCGGAACACCCGGCACCATTCCCCGCCGTACTCGATGACCTTTACCTCATTCCCCTCATGGAGCCTGACTTCCACCGGCGCGTTATCCCGGGGCTCGCTGCGCATGGAGCAGTCGATGCGCACCTCCGCCACGTACTGATATTCATTTTCATCACAAAAAGCGGGCACCGCGCTGAAAAGCAGCAGTGCCGCGCTGAAAAACACGGTCAGAAAGATCGATATACGGCGCTTCATGGTTCATCCTCCCGCTGATCACTGTCCGATCTGGCTCTGCGTCCTCTCCCAGCCCAGCAGGATCGCCTTCTGATGGCTGACCGCGTAGGGACCGGTCTCTTCCGCTTCGCTCATGACACGGGGGAAGTGAATGCACACATGGCCTTCCAGATCATTGCCGGAGGTATGGTCCACCTCGTGCCCGTGACTGTGGGTGGACGCCATGTACACGCGTCCGTCGCTGAAGATGACCCATACAGGCTTGGCCGTCCATGTGTTGTAGCCGATGGCCTGATACATGAGAGCGGTATCCGCCGCTGTGGGAGGCTCGGCATCGGCATGCTTGCCGAAGGAGAACATGTGCAGGTTGTAATGAACGCCGGAGACCGGTTCATAGATGATGACATCGGGCATGGACCTGGCGCGGGAGCGGATCTCGGTGTACCAGTTGGCAAAGCGCACCTCATCCGCCCGGGGCGCTTTGAAGGAATTGACAGGCCTGGGGGTGGGCGTTACGGGCGCGGGCGTGATGCCCTGCTTTTCCCTTAAGGCGGAGGAGGAATACAGCTTCGTCAGGGTGGCCGGGCCGGCAACACCGTCAGCAGCCAGCGAGTTGCGCTGCTGGAACGCCACAACGGCGCTGTAGGTCTTCAGGCCGAAGCTGCCGTCCACACCGGAGGTCAGATAGCCCAGATCCTTCAGGCGCTGCTGCATCTTCTTCACATTCTCGCCCTCGCTGCCCAGCTTCAGCACCTGCGCGGTGGGATCGGGCGTGGGAGTGGCTGTGGGTTTAGCCGTTACCGCGGCATTGACAGAGGAGGAGTACAGTTTCTTCTGGGTCGCCGCTCCGGCGATGCCGTCCGCGGAAAGCCCGTTGGCTTTCTGGAATGCCTTTACGGCCGATTCGGTGCCGGCACCGTAAATGCCGTCCGCCGTTCCTGTCAGATAGCGCAGGGAAATGAGGCGCTCCTGCAGCTTTCTGACCTCACTGCCCCGGCTGCCCCGCTTGAGAAGGGTATAGGCGCCGGAGGAGGGAGTGGCTGTCACCTTCGGGGTGGCGGTCTTTTTCGGGGTCGCTGTCTTCTTCGGCGTTGCCGTCTTTGTTCCGGGTTTCGGTGTGGCCGTCTTCTTCGGGGTGGCGGTAGGTTTCGGCGTGGCCGTCTTCTTCGGGGTCGCAGTGGGTTTGGGCGTCACGACACCGGGTTTCGGCGTGGTTGTCTTTGTGCCCGGCTTCGGCGTGGCGGTCACTGTCACAGGCCCGTCATCCGGGTAGAACACAGGCTCCTGAACGGGAGTGGTCTTCGGTGTGGCGGCGGGCTTGGGCAGCGCATAACCGGAATACAGCATCAGCTGCGTTTCAAGGCCCGCGATGCCGTCCGCTTTCAGGCCGTTGACCCGCTGGAACTCCCTGACGGCGGCGATATCATCGCTGTCATAGATGCCGTCCACCGTGCAGAAATAGTATCCCAGGTCCATCAGCGCCTGCTGCAGGCGCTTCACCGCCATGCCCCGGGTGCCGGACTGCATGACGATCACATTATCCGCGGTGAGCGGCGTAGCGGCGGGAACAGGCGTGCTCACATACACCACGGGGGCGGGGGTCGCCGCCACGGCGTTCAGGGCCGCCAGCGTCTTGGCGCCGGCCTTTCCGTCCACATACAGGCCGTAAGCGCTCTGGAAGGCGCGCACCGCCTTTTCGGTGGCCGCGTCATAGGTATCGGTAAAGGCCGCGGTATAAAAGCCCTTTGAGGACAGCATGATCTGCAGAGTGGTCACCTGCTCGCCCACATCGCCCCGTTCCATGGGCCAGTTGTCGATAGGAGGCAGCGTGCTGATGTAAACGCTCTTGCCGGCGCTGTTCTTCACTTTTGTTTCATACAGGAACTGCTGCAGCTGCGGGGTGGGAATGCCGTCCGGACGCAGGCCGTTCATCCGCTGGAATCCCTTCAGAGCATCCGCCGTTCCGGCGCCGAAAATGCCGTCCACGGTGCCGGCAAAGAATCCCAGTTCCTTCAGGGCTATCTGCAGCACGCGCACTTCGCGTCCGCCGTCCCCCTCGCCGATCCAGGTATAGTTCAGCGTGGCCTGAAGGTTCTCATCCAGCACTTTGCCGGAAAGGTATTCCACGGGGATATCCACATATTTAGCAGGCACATAGCCGGTGTAGGTCTTGTATTTCACCTGCAGATAATCGCCGTCCGCCGCCAGCACGGAGATCTCCGCCCCCTTGGGGATGGTGGTGATGCGGGTGGAGGAAGTGCTCTTCCCCTTGCGCAGGTTGACAGATGTGTTCGTCCCGGCGGTATAGGGGTATCCGCCCGGTTTGGGCGTGGCGGTGGGCGCCGGCGCCGCGGTAGCCTTTGACGGAAGCGCCGCGGAGGAGTACAGCACGGCCTGCAGGGTGGCATCGGCCTCGCCGGTCTGGTTGAGGCCCATCTTTTTCTGGAAGGCCTTGATCGCGGTCACGGTGGAGCTTCCGCACACGCCGTCCGCCGTGCCGGTATAATAGCCCAGCGTCTTGAGCCGCTGCTGCAGCTGCATTACAGCGTCTCCCTTTTTGCCGAGGGAAACGGTCTGCCCGCTGAGAGGCGGCAGCACATTTATTTTTGTTTCCTTGCCCTTGCTGTTGCGGGGCGTGCCCTCAAACATCAGCTCCAGCGTGTCGGTATCCGCCGTGCCTGTGGCTTTCAGCCCGTTCCTGTTCTGGAACGCGATAACGGCATTCTTCGTACCGTTTCCGTATTTTCCGTCCACGGAAATGGTATAGAAGCCCAGTTCCTGAAGGGCCATCTGAAGCGCGCGGATCTCGCTCTCCCCGGAGGAGGCTGTGATGGCTTTGTAGGCGCTCACTTTCACCGGGGCAGCGGTGGGGTTCACGGCGGATACGGCGATATAGGCGGCAGAGGCATAGCCCGATCTGCCGTTATAGGTCACGATATAAAAATCATTCTTTTTCCCGGTCACCGTCACATAGGCGCCCCGGGGCATCTCATCCAGGATGGAGGCTGTGGTGGAAGCGCCGGAGCGCAGACGCAGAACGGCTGTCGTAATGCCCGTGAAGGGATAATTCTCTCCCTCTGCCGGCAATACGCCAAGAAGCAGCACCGCCAAAAGCAATACCGCTGTCACCTTTTTCAACGCCGTTTTGCACATACGCTCTGCCTCCGCATACAGATTCATTTTATTTTATTACGGAATTGTAACAGTGTCAATAATGAATTGTAACATTTTAGTGCTCCGGGCAGAAAGACAGTCCTGCGAAAAAAAAGACTGAGCGGACAGGACAGCCCCGGACACCCGGATCCCTATGGAAAAGGGGCGGCACTCCCGCCGTCCCCCGCATATATCTTTTATCTTCACTGCTTGTCCTGTGAATTGTGCTCTTCCAGCAGCGCCAGCGTATCGTTCAGGTACATTTCCTTTTCCGACCGGGTCATGTTCAGGATCTGTGCCGCCTCATTCAGCACCCGCTTCGGGGTGACCCGCATATAATACAGCAGCGAATCAGCGTTCCTGCGCCATTCCCGCAGGTTCAGCCGCTTGGAGGGGTTAGCCTGAAAATGCCTGGGCAGCACCGTTTCCAGCCCTGCGATCATTTCCTGCGCCACAGGTTTGGAGACCGTGTCATACAGAAAGCTGTTCCGCACCACTCCGGTCAGGATCTGAATGAACCGGATCCTCATCTCGGGCACCGCCAGCAGCTTCTGCAGCAGGGTGTACTGGGAGGAGATCGTTCCCCCCGCCTGACTTCTGTCCAGCAGCATGTAGACCGCCGTCAGGCGGGTGTACTGCATGCCGTCATCCAGATCATACAGGATATATTTCCATTTTCCTCCCGGCACCCGGTACACGCGCACATTCTCAATATCCGGGTTCAGGATCAGCATCTCGTAGGCCGCCCAGGTGAACAGGCTGTCCACATCCAGCCGGTCGGTCACATATTTCAGATTTTCGGGGTCTCTCAGATCATGCCCCCGGACGAAGGCTCTCAGCTCCACCCAGTCCCGGTTGCTTCCGTTCATCACCTGCCGGTCGCCGCCCTCGCCCCGGACGATGTCGATGTTGTCGATGTCATCCCGGTCTGTGATTCCTTCCCACTGGGCCACGGAATACTTGTTGATCTTTTCCCGCAGATAATACTGGCCGTAGTATACCCCGTTGTAGTACACCACGCAGAGCCTGCAGGAGCGGTACATGATGCCCAGCCCCCTGCTGAGGCGGGTCAGCAGGGCGTCGCGGGTGCGGGTCACATAGGCATCGGAGCCGGTCGCCCTCACCACAAGCGTATGGTAGGAGGCGTAATCCCTGTCATCAAACGGGTTGTAGTAAAAAGCATCGGGATCTCCGTAGGCGTCCCGCGCCGTCACGGACACCGCCTTCAGCTTTTCCTGGCGGGAGGAATTGCCGGTGATGCGGAAGGATCCCTTCTGGGCCAGCTGTCGCACGCCGTTTTCATCGAAAAGCTCAAAACATATGGGATACTCCCAGTCCTGCTTGTAATTGGGCGTTCCGCCGTTTCCTTTCACGAACAGGCCTTTGCTCCCCGTCAGATAGGCCGGATCGGTGCTCATGGAGATCACCATGACCGGGGACTCGTCATTGATGAAATAGGTGCCGAAGGCGATATAGGACCACACCCGGTCTTCCGGGCAGGCGCGGGTCTTCAGCACAGCCGTTTCGCTGATCTCCACCGGGCCGGTGTACAGGAGGGAGGCATCCGTGGGGTCGCTGCCGTCCAGCGTGTAATACACGGGATCCTTGCAGGAGACCGTGACCATTACCGTGCCGGGATAAAACCCGGGAGCCGTCTCCAGCACGGGCCTGTCCGCCATGCCGGCAAACACGGTGCCGGGATTGGCGCCTTTGGGCGTCGCGGCGTTGAAGAACCCCTCTTTCCCGTCCGGATCGCTCCTGCCGTAGGAAACATTTCCGTACTGCCGGGGATATTTCAGAGTGCCGGCGCTTTCCCCCGCCGCGTCCGTCAGGTATACCGTTTCCCCTTTGACCGAAAGCTGAAAGCCGGCATAAAAGATGCCGTCACGGGGTTTGTTCTCATACAGATCCGCGTCACCGGTGCAGTATACCAGAACATAGCCGCGGGCTTTGATCACCGCGCCCGCGGGGAATGTCCACAGATCCGGCTGACTTTTCTTATCGCTCAGATGCCACCCGGCCAGGGATACGTCCGTTTCCCCGTCATTATACAGTTCGATCCAGTCAAAGGCTTCCAGGCCCGTGAACTCGCCGTTTTTCGCCATGATCTCATTGATCATGACCTCGGCATCCGCCGCGAGCGCGGCAAGGAGCCCCGCGCACAGAAACAGTGCAAAAAGAAGCAGTTTTTTCATATCCGTCTCCGTAACGCCCCCGGGGGCGCATTTCCGGCATCAGTATATCATTTCGCGCCCTCTGCCGCAAGGGCGGTCCGCCAAATAAAAGACCCCCTGCGTTCAGCGCGCAAAGGGCCTGATATCCGTATTCATTTATTTTACGATGATCTCGCAGCGGTCCTTCCCGTTGAAACCGTCCTCCAGAATGATCTGTCCGATAGCGGGAGCGGTGATCCTGCCCGACAGGGGATTCTTCACGGACACGACAGGGTTCAGAAGGGTCGCCTGCACGGAGGAACGCTCGAAGGAAAGATCGCAGTCTTCCGTCTCGCAGTCTTCCATCACCAGGTTTCTGCAGTAGCACAGGGGCTGGGTGCCGATGACTTTGCAGCGGATCAGGGTCAGGTTTTCACTGTACCAGCCCAGGTACTCGCCCCGGATGACGCTGTCCTTCACCGTCACGTTTTTTGTGTGCCAGAAGGCGTCCTTGGTATCCAGCACAGAATCCGTAATGGTCATGTTTTCCACATACTGGAAGGAATACTTGCCCTTCAGGGTCACATTTTCAAGGGTCAGATCCCGGCTGTCCAGGAAGGGGTATTCCCCCTCCACGGAGGTCTTTACCAGCTTGATCCCCCGGCTTTTCCAGCCGAACTCGGGGCTGATGACGCTGCAGTCTTCCAGCAGACAGTCGTCACATTCCCGCAGCGCCTTGATGCCGTGAAGCCGGCTGTCCGTGATCCTCACACGCCTGTCATACCAGAGGGCGGCCCGGCAGCTGGCGGTCATATCGCAGTTGTCCAGCACCGTATCCGTTGTGTGCCACAGGGGATAGCGCAGGTCAAAAAAGCAGCCCCGCACCGTGAGCCCGGCGGTTTCTTTCATGGCGGATTCCCCGTCCGCGGGCCCCTCAAAGCGGCAGTTTTCCACAAGCGCGTCCTTCAGTTCATACAGCGCGCGCTCGGCGTCAAAGTTCTGATTCCGTATCTCTTTCATAAACTCTCCATGCTGCAGGCGGTCAACCTTGTATCATACAGAGTATACCGCGCGGCAGGGCATCCGGTATAGGATTTTCATGGCGGATTTTCGTATATTTCGCCCGCTGCCGGTTTCAGCGGCCCGTTATTACAGCTCCAGATTCTTCATCTTCTCGGCTTCCTCCGCCATGGTGAGGCCGTCGATGATCTCATCCAGATCGCCGTCCACGATGGCGTCGATCTTGTAAAGAGTGAGCCCGATGCGGTGATCCGTCACGCGTCCCTGGGGAAAATTATAGGTGCGGATGCGCTCATTGCGCTCACCGCTTCCCACCTGCGCCTTGCGGCGGCCCGCGTACTCGGCGTCCTTCTGGGAGCGGTACAGGTCATACAGCCGGGTACGCAGCACCTTCATGGCCTTTTCCTTGTTCTTCAGCTGGCTCTTTTCATCCTGACAGGTGACCACGAGGCCCGTGGGCAGATGCACGATGCGCACGGCGCTGTCCGTGCGGTTGATGTACTGTCCGCCGTGGCCGGACGCGCGGTAGGTGTCGATCCTCAGGTCCTCCTGCTTTATATCCACCTCCACATCCTCAGCCTCGGGCAGTACCGCCACGGTGGCGGTGGATGTATGGATGCGTCCGCCGGCCTCGGTGACCGGTACGCGCTGGATGCGGTGCACGCCGCTCTCGTATTTCATGCGGCTGAAGGCGCTGTTTCCGGTCAGGGAGAACACCGCTTCCTTGATGCCGCCCAACTCGGTATCCGTGATGCTGACAGGCTCCATTTTCATGCCGTGCTTTTCGGCATACCGGGAATACATCCTCAGCAGCAGCGCCCCGAAGAGGCCCGCTTCGTCTCCCCCGGCTCCGGGGCGGATCTCCATGATCACGCTGCGGTCATCATCGGGATCCCTCGGGATGAGGAAGGACTTCAGCTTCTGCTCCATAACGGGCAGTTCCGCCTCCAGCTGCCGGATCTCCTCGGCGGCCATATCCTTCATATCCTCGTCCCTGAGCAGTTCATTCGCTTCCGCGAGGCTCTTCTTTTTCCCCTCATACTCCCGCCAGGCGGTCACGGTGTCTTCCAGCGCCGCCTTGTCCCGCAGCACCTTTCGGTACCGGGCAACATCCTGGGATATCCCGGGTTCATTCAGCGTCTCGGTCAGTTCCTCATACCTGTCCAGGATGGGGGCGAACCTTTCTTCCAGCATATCATTTTCCTTTACCGATCACATTTGAACTGTGCTCACACCGTCCTGAGCCGGGCCCACACGCTGCGGATGCGGCCGGACAGATCCCGGCGGCACTCGATCTGATCAAAATCCTTCCGCAGGAGCGCGGAAACATCCTTTTCCTGTCCGTCCCCGGTCTCCAGGATCAGAAGTCCCTCCGGTTTCAGATGAGAGGGTGCCTCCGCCGCGATACGGCGGTAGAAGCACAGGCCGTCCCCGCCCCCGTCCAGCGCCATGCGGGGCTCCAACTGTACTTCCCGCTGCAGCCCTGCAAGTTCTCCAGCCGGGATATAGGGCGGATTGGACAGGATAATGTCAAACCGGATACCTTTAAAGGGTGCGAACAGATCGCCTTCAAAAAAACTAATATCACAGCCGTTTTTTGCGGCATTTTCTTTCGCAACGCTCAGGGCTTCGGCGGAAAGATCGGACGCGTACATCTCAATATCCGGCCGCGCCTTCTTGACCGCCACGGCAATGGCGCCGCTGCCGGTGCACAGATCCAGCACCCGGGCGTTTTCCGGGATCCGGCCGATGGCCTCTTCACACATGGCCTCTGTATCATACCGGGGGATGAGCACGCTCTCCGTCACAGCGAAGGGCAGCCCCATAAACCACTGCTCCCCGGTGATGTACTGCAGCGGCTCCCGCCGATCCCGGCGCTCCAGCAGGGCGAGGAATGCCCTTTCCATATCCGGCGGCACTTCATCATCCTTCAGGCGGAGCATCATGGGCTCCCTGCCCGTCACAAAGGAAAGCAGCTGCTCCGCGTCCCATTTCGCATCCGGGACCCCGGCGGCAAGGAGCCTCTCCTCCGCGTTTTTCAGCAACGGCCGGGCTTTCATTCGGCTTTATCTTCTCCGCCGGGCACAGTTTCCTCCCCGGCAGGCTCTTCAGATGTCTCCTCCGCGGTATCTCCGGCTGTTTCCTCCGTTTCAGCAGCCTGCGCCGCCTTTTCGGCTTCAGCCTTCCGCTTTTCGATCACTTTTTCAGGCAGGGGCTGCGCCAGAGGCGAATCGGCGGGGATGCATATCCATCCCTCGGACATCTTCGTGCCCTCGATTTCCTCGCCCAGCGCGCTCTTCATGGAGATGATGGCCACCTGGCACATATCATCGGTAGGCTGCTTTGTGGTGAGCTTCTGCATCATGAGCCCCGGCCAGCGCAGCACACGGCATACCTTGCTGTCATTGTGGGCAAGACCCTTCAGCACTTCATAGCTCAGGCCCGCCACCAGGGGCAGCAGGATCAGGCGGCTGAGCACACGGATGAAGTAGTTATCCATGGGATAGCCGGTGGTGATCAGGATCAGCACATCGATAACGGAATAGAAGATCAGGCTCAGGATGAAGGTGATCAGGATGAAGCTGGTGCCGCAGCGGGGATGCAGTGTGGAAAACTTCTGCGCGTTCTCCGGCGTCAGTTCCAGTTCATGCTCGTTGCAGTAGACCGTCTTGTGCTCGCTTCCGTGATACATGAATGTGCGGCGCACATCGGGCACCTTTCCGCACAGATACATATAGCCGATGAGGATGGCGATGCGGACCAGCGCGGAGACCAGATTCTTCAGCAGCTGCATGCCCGGCGTGATGTTTTCGATCCTGTTGAAGGGCATGACCGCCAGATTGGGCAGCAGCACGAACAGGCCCACGCTGAATGCCACGGCAAAAATAATGGCCACCGCCATCACGATCTTATCGATGGATGTGCCGAACACCTTGCTCAGCCATTTCTCAAATTTAGAGGGCTCCTCTTCTTCGATGCCCAGCATATCCACGCTGTCGGTGATGGTCTTCATGCCACCGGTGAGCATGGTGAACAGGCTGACGGCGCCGCGCACCACAGGCCAGCCCATCCATTTATGTTTCTGCGCCGGGTTCACCGTGCGCTCCCTTTTTGTGATGATGGAACCGTCCTCCCTGCGGACGGAAATAGCGGTGTACTCGGGAGAGCGCATCATAACGCCTTCCATCACAGCCTGACCGCCCACATCGGGACGTCTGATCTTCTTTTCTTCTGCCATTTTTCTTTTCCTTTCAACGCTTTTCACGCATACATTCACTCCGGCCGGAGCCGGATAAAAACAGTCGACCTATTTTATGCGCATATTATAGCATACCTGCCGGTCAAAATACAACTGTCCCCGGCGGCCGCGGCCCGTTTTTGACATATTCCGCGCGGTATCCGTCCGCGGCAGGCAGGAAGGACCGGAATGTATAACAAAAGGCAGCCTGCCGGAGCACGCTGCCTTTTATCTGTGTCATTACACGCCGTAACGCTTCTTGAAGCGGTCTACGCGTCCGCCCGTGTCCACCAGCTTCTGCTTGCCGGTGTAGAAGGGGTGACACTTGGAGCAAATTTCGACCTTCAGCTCACCCTTGGTGGAGCCGGTTTCGAACGTTTCACCGCATACGCAGCGAACGATGCATTTGCCGTACTTGGGATGGATCTTTTCCTTCATGCCTGATTTCACCTCTTTTACCGTATGGTAACGGATTCATAGATGGCTGCTATGAGCCGCATAGGAGATTATAACAAAGGTTTTTTCGAATTGCAAGCACAAATTTTATCAAATTTGCCGGAAAACTGCCGCTTTTTATGATCTTTTCCGCTTTTTTACGTTCTCCGGACAGCCTTATACTCCTCCGGAAGCAAGGCAGATCCGTTACAGCCCGGTGCACCATACACTGTACGGTACCGGGAAATAACGCTGTTATGATCAATATAAAGTTATCTTTGTATACGGGCATCATCGGCAAAACTGCGGTATGGTCTGCTCACTCCGTGAAAAAGTCCTGCAGTGCCTGTCTGTGATCTCCCGGACACAGGATATGATGGTTGCCGATGGGGCGCTTCAGGAAGTATTCCGTATCCTCGGCGCTGAGTTTCACCTGGGTGCGGCACAGATGCTCCTCCTCCGGGTTCTCCAGCAGCACCGCGCGCTGCACCATGAACCGGTCCAAATGCACATCCGTCTTGAACAGGGTACATACACCCTCCGGCAGTTTGCCCCGGAGCGCCGCGCCGATTCCCGATTCATAATGCGTCATCAGGCTGTAGGAAAGCGGCATATCCAGCGGCAGGGTGCAGTGCGCCAGGATCATTTCTCCCGCCGCGCTGTCGATGCGGCTGGGATTGCACATGAACCCGGGCGTGCCCGTCACGGCATTCATCACCGTCATGGAAAGCAGGGCGGGCATATCCCCCTCGCAGGCGGCGGGGATCCCCTTCGCGTTCAGGATCGCCAGGCCGAGACAGCCGGTGGTGCGGATAGAATCCAGCAGATCAAAGCAGCGCAGGGAAACGCCGGACAGATGATGCTCCTTCACTACCCTCTCCAGCGCGCCGTACAGCCGGAGCGCTTTTTCCGTTTCCTTCCGGTCAAAGGCATGCCGCAGCAGATCCTCCGTATATCCGTTCTCCTCATATCCGCCTTTCTCATACTCCCGGAGCAGTTCCTCCATAGGAATGCTTTCAAAGCGGATGTCCAGTTTTTCCCGGCAGGCGCCGTCCTCCATGGGGCTGGCGATGAGCCAGTCGCTGGGCACGCCGATGCATCCCAGAACGCTGCCCCTCAGCTTCTCTTTCGCGAGGCTCACCCGCCGCAGCGCGCGGATCCTCTCCGCCACATCCTCCGGTCTTCCGTGCAGGATCTCTCCCCTGCGGCCGGTGCGCTGCAGGAAGCTCAGGATCTCCATGGACGCCGCCAGAGAATTGCTTTCTCCCGAGGTCAGCAGATAAACAGGCTTATCCCCCATGCGGCGCTCAAACTGCAGAAAGGCGTTCTCGCTGCCGCCGCTGGCCACGAAGAGCAGGGCGAAGGGCGCGGTAAGATACTCCTCAAGAGAGATCTCCGCCAGTTCCTCTCCCAGCTGCTCCCCCACTTTTTCCAGCCAGGGCGCGCGCACCGCGTGCCCCAGATCGCTCTGAATGGTATAAACAGGTATACTCATGCTCTCATCAACCTCGCATAAGACCGGACGCGGTCATCTGCTCCGCGCCCGGTAAGTATTCATTCCGCCGCCTTTTTCATGACCAGGTCCGTCAGGGTGACGGTGAAGGGCACAGCGTCCTTCTGGGCGCCCGTATTGAATACCAGCGCCACATTTTTGTCTGTCGCCCCGGTCATGGTATAGGTGAATGTAAAGGTCTGCTTTTCGCCGGCCGCCACAGTCACGGCATCCAGCCCGCCGTATACCGTGTAATCCCCGTAGTTCTTCTGCAGATACACCGGGAAGGTGATGCCCGCCGTGCATTCCACCGTAAAGGTGACCTCATAGGTCACTCCTTCCTCCAGCGTGATGTTCCTGTAGGTCCCCTGCACATGCCAGGCGTCCTTTCCGGGCGCGGTCACATCGATGGAGATGCCGGACGGCAGATAATCCACCAGGCCCTGTCCGCCATTGTAGGTATCGATCCACACCGTCCAGTTATCCGTCACATCGCACAGGTTGTCAGAAACATGCTGCTGCTCGTACGCCGCCCGGTCGAACACATATTCCCCGCCGGCGGCGGTCACAGTCAGCGCCTCCAGCAGTTCGGGCTCCGCCACAGTTCTGGTCCTGCGGTCAAACAGCCTGAACAGGGCGCCGTTATCCCACCACAGGCACTTGAGCCCCAGTTCATTGCATTTGGACACATAATAGCAGGCCCAGGCGATCCGCTCGGGCAGGTTGTTCTTGTCCTCCGCGCCGAATTCGCCGATGATCACGGGATATCCCAGATCCAGCCCGTACTTTTTCATGCTGTTCAGGTAGGTGTTGATGCTGTTCTTGTCCCAGGTCTTCGCCGCGGGGCTGGAGGCGGTGGTGAACTGATAGGGCTGATAGATATGCGCACCCATGATGATGGCGTCAGGCAGGATATCCTCCGGCATGACAAAGGCCTTCACCACGCTGCTTCCGCCGCCCGCGGCGTAGGTGTTCACCAGCAGCACACGGCGGGCGTTGTTCCCGCCGGAGGCGCGCACGGTATCCACAAAGATCTGGTTGTACAGGTTGATGATCTCCATCGCCCGGGCGGCGGGATGGTTCCATTCGCCCCTGCCGTCCAGCATCTCATTGAAGCCCTCGAAGATCAGATGATCTCCGTACCCGCCGAAACGCTCGCAGATCTGCTGCCAGATCTGCACGAAAATGGCCGTCTTTTCCTCCAGATCCCTGTCATCGGCCCGCAGCCAGCCGTTGGAGCCGGTATCGTGCTGCACATTCAGGACGCAGTAGGTGTCCTCATCCACGATCATATCCACCACTTCCTGCACGCGGTCCATCCACGCGGGGTCGATCACATGGTTTTCATCCATATGGTTGTACCAGGTAACAGGCAGACGGATGATATTGAAGCCGCTGCTCTTCACCAGGTCTATCATCTCCCGGGAGATCCGGGGATTGCCCCAGCTGGTTTCCGTGCCAGGACCCGCGTTGATGAATCCGGTGTTGAAATCGCAGCTGTCCAGCTGATTTCCGTAGTTGTAGCCGATGGTGATGTCATTCAGCACATCCCGGGCGTTCTTCCAGCCCTCATCCTCCGCGAAGGCGGCCGGTACAGCCGTCAGCGCCAGTACAAGGAACAGAGCAAAGATGCGAACCGCGTTTTTCATAAATGATCCTCCCGAATGATCCTTCCGGATCTGATGCTTTCTGTTTTCCGTTTCCTCTTGTTTTCACACCGATTATAGCAGATAACGGCTTTCTGAACAAGCGGGCGGCGGATGGAAAAGCACAGCGGAAACAGTGCAAATGTAAACTGTGAGCTGCCCCTCCGGCGGGGGGGTGGCGCATTTGATGAAATGATGCTATAATGATAGAACTGTCTGAAAGATACTCCTGTTTCCTTTACCGGTCTTTCCCCCGGAGGTGAAGATATGAAGCCGAAACATGCCCTGTGCCTGCTGGCCGTTCTGATCCTGGGCCTTTCCCTTTTATGCCCGGGCGCGGCGGAGAGCACGAACATGCGGGTCATCAACTGCAAGGAATGGGTCAGCCTGTGGGCAAAGCCCTCCAAGGACAGCGTGCGTCTGGTGAAGGTGCCTCTGGGCGCCGTCGTGACCAACTGCACCCGCTATAACAGCACGTATACCCGCTGTGAGTACAACGGCCGCAGCGGATACATCAAGACCGCCTATCTGGAGGAGGTCACCGGCGATGTGCAGCCTTCCGCCCCTTCCTCCCCCTCCGTTCCCGCCGCCGAGGAAGGCAGCCGGGAGCTGGGCACCATGAAGGTGGTCAACTGCGAGGAATGGGTCAGCCTGTGGAAAAAGCCCTCCACCTCCTCGGACCGCATCGTGAAGGTCAGTCTGGGGAGCTTTGTGTACAACTGCACGGTATACGATGACAAGTTCATCCGGTGCGAATATAACGGCGTGACAGGCTACATCCTGTCCGCTTATCTGGAAAAGGCCGATGCCACCGCTCCCGCCGCCACCCCCGAGCCCGGCTGGGCCGATGAGAACGTGTGGGTGCCCGGGGAGACCCTGAGCGCCGAGAATGATATTTCCTACGCCGCCAGCTACTCCTATGTGGACCTGGCCTCCTCCGGCGAAATGATCCTGGAGGAAAAGATCGAAGCGAAGGGGCGGGTATGGTTCCTGTACGGCATACGGATCAAGAACGGCAGGAACGAACAGCTGATCGCCGGCTGCTATGATGTGAACCTGCAGCCCGTATGGTGCCGCAGCATCACATCGGGCTCCCTTTCGGAGCTGCAGCTGCTGAGCATGTTCACAGGCGGCACGAAGGAAACGCCCTACCTGATGATCCACAACGCCGAGAAGGGCCTGCAGGCGATCGACATCGCCACAGGCGAGGTGGTCTGGAGCCTGCCCACCTCCACCATAAGCCTGGGTGCGTCCATCTGCTGGGCCGTGGATCCTGACGGCACCATGTATATCGCGGGGCACAACGGCCCCCATCCCGTAGCTGTCAGCGTGCGGGGCGGTGTCATGTGGGCGGCCGATCCCCGCACCGATGTGGTGTACGGCGCCTACCGCATCACCCTCTCCGATGCGGGCATCATCTGCGATTATGAAAGCTCCGATACCCAGGGCACCCGCTCCCATTATGTGGTGCTGTACAGCTATTACGGGGAAACGCTGGATATCTCCCTTTCCTTCGCGCCGTAAAGACATATCTTTCCGGAAAAGCACATATCAGAAAAGCAAAGAACCGCTCCCGGCCGGCAGCTGCAGCCTCCGGCGGAGCGGTTTTTCATATGCATCGGTATCAGGCGGATGCCCGGGATCTCTCCCGTCATTCCGGCATCTTTTCCCGCCATATGTACCAGACCTTTCCATCCGTCTGGCAATGGACGGTGACGGAAATATCGATATGCGGGATGTGACGCCTGTCCAGCTGACCGTTGAGGTCCTTCGTGTAGGATTTCGGATTGGTGATGATCACAAGGGAGGGCGACGCGGCGTCCGCCAGTTCCGCCTGCAGGAAGTTGTTTCCGTGGTGCGGCGCCTTCATGATATCGCACTTGAATTCCTCCGGCGCGAAATTCTGCATCAGCCATTTCTGCGCTTTTCCGGTGACATCCGCTGTCAGCAGCATGCGCGCGTCCCCGAACTGCACCATCACCACCATGGAATGGTCATTGATGGAGATGCTCCCGCCCGCGTCCCAGCGGAAGACCTTCAGCGTCACATCATCCCCGAAGGAGACCGTATCGCCTGTCTGCAGCCGCACCAGCTCCGTACCCGCTTCCTTCAGCTGCTTCGCATAGGAGCTCCACTCCCCGTAACGGTCATCCTCTTCATAGGGTGAATACTGGATCTGCGGGATATAGCCGTGATTCAGCATCCGCACGGGCAGACCAATGTGATCGGCATGGGCATGGGTCAGCAGAAAACAGTCAAACCGGTCGATCCTCTTGGATTGCAGATACTTTTCCACCGCCGCGTAACGGAAGTTCTCTCCCCCGTCCACCAGCATGCGCTTTCCGCGGAAAGTGATGATGATGCAGTCGCCCTGACGGATGCCCAGATAGTCGATCTGCAGCAGTTCATCCTCCTCTGTGCCGGCGAAGGGGCTCTCATCCACCCATTCCACCGGGGAATCGGGTTTCACAAAACTGTCGCGCTGAAAATACACCGGCAGGCCTTCCGCCGCAGAAGGCGCTGTTGCCGCGAATGAAAGGATGATCAGCAAAAGGATGATCCCCGCTGCATTTCGCGCTCTTTTCATATCCTGTTCATTTCTCCGATCCGCCGTTTTTCATACGCAAATCCCGTGTGTAGCCGGTCTTTCAGTTATACGCCGGCATCTTCTCCAGCCATACATACCAGATCTTTCCGTCCGTTTGGCAGTGAACGGTGCTGGGGATGTGCAGGCGCGGGATGTGCCGCTTCGCCAGCTGACTGTTCAGCGTTTTGGTGTATGACTTGGGATTGGTGATGATCATGAGGGAAGGCGCCGTTGCGTCCGCGAAAGCGGTCTGCAGCAGATTGTTGCCGTGATGGGGCGCCTTCATGATATCGCACTTGAATTCTTCCGGCGCCCAGTTTTCCAGGAGCCAGTTCTGGGTATCGCCGTCGATGTCGCCTGTCAGCAGGATGCGGGCATCCCCGAACTGCACCATCGTGACGATGGAATGGCCGTTCATGAGCGCCGCAGACTTGCGGTCCCAGCGGTAGATCTTCATCGTCACATCGTCTTCGATGTCGATCACATCGCCGGTCTGCAGCTTCACCATCTCCACCCCGAATTTCTGCAGACGCTCCACATAGGGCTTCCATTCCGTGTAGGATTCATCCGGGTCGTAGGGCGAATACTGGATATCGGGGCCGTAACCTTTCAGGACCAGCGTCCGCGGCAGACCGATATGGTCATCGTGCGCGTGGGTCAGAAGGAACCAGTCAAAGTGCTCGATCCCCTTCGCCTTCAGATAAGCCCTCACCGCGTCGAAACGGAAGCTTTCGCCGCCGTCGATCAGCATGCGCCTGCCCCTGTAGGATATGATGATGCAGTCTCCCTGCCGGATGCCCAAGAAATCCACCTGCAGCAGATCCTCCTCATTCATACCGGCGAAGGGGCTCTCATCCACCCACTGGACGGTCTCCTCCGGATGGGTCAGATCGCTGCGCTGAAAATATACGGGCAGACCGTCCGCGAAGGCGGGTACTGCCGCCAGCAGCAGGCAGAGGGATACCAGCAAAACGGAAATCTTCTTCATGTTCTGGAAACTCCTTGGTTTGATCCTTTGCATTATATCATCCGCGCGGTGCCTTCCGCAAGACTGGCGGCATCATGTTTACAGCCGGTCGATCACGGACGCGGACACATCATCATTCACAAACACGCACACGCCGCCACAGCCGGCAGCCGGGTTCACGGTTTCCGGGAAAGGCGGGTCTCGCAGAAGGCGATCTCCACCCCCTGCAGCGCCGGATACTTCTCAAAAGCCGGTTTATCGTAAGATTTCGCGTCAAAAAAGCGGTCTTCTTACTCCTTCTCCCCCGGTTTGTCATAAAGCGCATCCCGCGCCCGCCTCATTATTCCGCAGACGGCTGCCAGATCCTGCCGGAAGGAGATGCCCGACCGGACACCGTTTTTTCACAAAGCATAAGAAAGCACCCGCTCCGGACGGGGGCAGGTGCTGTTATGTATGCCGTTTACTCTTTTTCTTCCTTCACGCAGGCGATGTGCAGTTCGTCCAGCTGCTTCTGCTCCACGTATCCGGGAGCGCCCATCATGATATCCTGGGCGTTCTTGTTCATGGGGAAGGGAATGACCTCGCGGATGGTATCCGCGGCGGCCAGCAGCATCACCATGCGGTCCACGCCCGGGGCGATGCCGGCATGGGGAGGCGCGCCGTAGCAGAAAGCGTTGTACATGGCGGGGAACTTGGCCTTCACATCCTCCTCGCCCAGACGCACCAGCTTGAAGGCTTCGATCATGATCTCGGGGTCATGGTTGCGGACGGCACCGGAGGACAGCTCCACGCCGTTGCACACCAGGTCATACTGATAGGCGGTGATGGTCAGGGGATCCACCTCGCCGGACTGGGCCTTCTTCAGGATCTCCAGACCGCCGTTGGGCATGGAGAAGGGATTGTGGCAGAACTCCAGCTCGCCGCTCTCCTCGCCGATCTCGTACATGGGGAAGTCCACGATCCAGCAGAACTCGTACTTCTCGGCGTCCATATGATTGGGGCACAGGGGTCCCAGCAGCTTGATGAGGGCACCGGCGGTCTTCTGGGCGGCGCCCTTCTTGCCTGCGGACAGCGCCACGAAGGTGTTGGGCTTCAGGTTCAGCGCCGCGATGATATCATCCTTCTTTTCCTGCAGGAACTTGGCGATGCCGCCGGCGATCTCGCCGTTCTCATCCAGCTTGAACCAGTAGGCCTTGTTTCCGCTGATGACTTCGGCATCAGCGCACAGCTTGTCGATCTGCTTGCGGGTGCAGGTGAAATCGGTGACGGGGATGGCCTTCACGACCTGTCCCTCAAAGGGGCCGAAGCCGCAGCCGGAGAGCAGGTCCGTCACATCGGTGGCGGTCAGGTCGATGCGCAGGTCGGGCTTGTCGCAGCCGTAGGTCTCCATGGCATCGTTGTAGGCGATGCGGTGGAAGGGGGCGGCGGAAGCGCGGTTGTATGTGCCGTATTGGGCAAAGATGGGAGGCAGCACATCCTCCAGAATGGCGAACACATCCTCCTGAGAGGCAAACGCCATTTCCATATCCAGCTGATAGAATTCACCGGGGCTGCGGTCGCCTCTGGCATCCTCGTCGCGGAAGCAGGGGGCGATCTGGAAATAACGGTCAAAGCCCGAGGTCATCAGCAGCTGCTTGAACTGCTGGGGCGCCTGAGGCAGGGCGTAGAACATGCCGGGATGCTTGCGGGCGGGCACCAGATAGTCACGGGCGCCTTCGGGAGAGGACGCGGTGAGGATGGGGGTGGTGATCTCCAGAAAATCGTGGTCGATCATGGCCTTGCGCAGAGCCGCCACCACCTTGCAGCGCATGATGATGTTCTTTTTCACTTCAGGATTGCGCAGGTCCAGATAGCGGTACTTCAGACGCATGGTCTCATCCGCTTCCTTGGAGCGGTTGATCTGGAAGGGCAGCGCGTTATAGCGGCAGGTGCCGAGGATATCCACAGAAGTGGGCACCACTTCGATATCGCCGGTATCCTGCCTGGGGTTCTTGCTGGAGCGCTCGCGGACGATGCCTTTTACGGAAAGCACGCTCTCCTTGTTGAGAGGCAGTACCTTCTTCATGATCTCCTCGTCCTCAACGACCACCTGCGTGGTGCCGTAGAAGTCACGGAGCACGATGAACGCCAGATTGCCGCCCACTTCGCGGATATTTTCCATCCAGCCGGAAAGCTGAACTTCCTTGCCGACATCGGTGATCCTCAGTTCATTACAGGTATGTGTTCTGTTCTGCATATTCTGTCTCCTTTATCCTGTCCGGACGGACGTCAGATTCGGTCTGTTTGTTACAGAAAGTACTTTTTATCTTTCCCGGTCACTCCGCTTTGCGGCCGATGGTGGCCTTGATGCGGCGCACGCCGGCGGAGGAGGATTCTTCCTTCTGGATCTTGAAGGACACCAGATCTCCGGTGTTCTTCGCGTGCGGTCCACCGCAGATCTCCTTGGAGTACTTGCCCATGGTGTACACCTTGACCCGCTCACCGTACTTGCTCTCGAACAGGCCCATGGCGCCCTGCGCCTTGGCTTCGGGCACGGTCATTTCCTCCAGGGTGACGGGCACCTTGGCTTCGATGGCTTCATTCACCAGCTTTTCAACGGTCTCCAGTTCCTCGGGAGTCACTTTGCGGCCGAAGGTGAAGTCGAAGCGCAGACGCTCGGCAGTGATATTGCTGCCCTTCTGATGCACTTCATCGCCCAGCACCTTGCGCAGGGCGGCCTGCAGCAGATGGGTGGCGGTGTGCAGGCAGGCGGTCTGCTCGCTGGCATCCGCCAGACCGCCCTTGAAGCGCTGCTCGGCGCCGGCATGGCTGGTCTCCTGATGCTGCTTGAAGCGGGCCTCGAAGTCCTCCATATCCACGGTCAGTCCCTTCTCGGCGGCCAGCTCGGTGGTCATCTCGATGGGGAATCCGTAGGTGTCATACAGTTTGAAAGCGCTGCGGCCGTCCAGCACGGTGAGGGTGGAAAGACGGGCGTCGATAGCGGCCTTCACGGCGGCGGCGTCACCGGCCTTGGCGGCCTCGATGATGGGCATCATGTCGGGAGAGGGACGCAGCTTCTTTGTCTGAGCGTTCTCGTTGGCGCAGGCCACGATATCATCAGCCGCCAGGATGCTTTCCAGCAGGATCTTCGTCTGGCCCACATTATAATATACCTTTTCAAATTCCTTTTCGCCCTGGCGCAGGGTGCGGGTGAAGCGGTCTTCCTCCAGCTTCAGCTGCTCAAGAACGAAGGCGGAATTGGCGCTCAGCTCGGGATAGATCTCCTTGTACTGATCGATGATGACCTGCGCGATCTCGGCGGTGAAACCGGCTTCGAGACCCAGGTTCATGCCGTAGCGCACGGCGCGGCGGATAAGACGGCGAAGGATGTAGCCCTGATCCACATTGGAGGGGGATACGCCGCGGGGGTCGCCCAGAATGAAGGTGGAGGTGCGCATATGATCCGCCACCACGCGGAACGCCTTGGTGTTCTCGTCATCGGCGTTGTACTTCTTGCCGGAGAGCTGCTCGATCTTCGCGATGATGCCGGTGAACACATCGGTCTCATACACGCTCTTCTTGCCGTTCAGCACGCACAGCACGCGCTCCAGACCCATGCCGGTGTCCACATTCTTCTGCTCCAGCGGAATGAAGCTGCCGTCAGCCTGCTTGTTGTACTGCATGAACACGTCGTTCCAGATCTCCAGATAGGCGCCGCAGTCGCAGGCGGGGGAACAATCGGGGCCGCAGGGCTCCTTCATGATGATGAACATTTCGGTATCGGGGCCGCAGGGTCCGGTGACACCGGCAGGTCCCCACCAGTTGTGCTTCTTGGGCAGGAAGAACAGATGATCGTCCTTCACACCGCAGGAACGCCACAGATCGGCACCCTCATTGTCGCGGGGGCAGTCCTGATCGCCCTCGAACACGGTGAAGGCCAGCCTGTCCTTCTCGATGCCCAGCCACTTCTCATCTGTCAGGAATTCCCAGCTCCAGGGGATCATTTCCTTGCGGAAATAGTCGCCCAGGCTCCAGTTGCCCAGCATTTCAAAGAAGGTGCAGTGGCTCATATCGCCCACTTCATCGATATCCTTGGTGCGGATGCACTTCTGCACATCGGCGAGGCGGCGGCCGGCGGGATGCTTCTGACCCAGCAGATAGGGCACCAGGGGATGCATGCCGGCGGTGGTGAACAGAACGGTGGGGTCATTCTCGGGAATGACGGAGGCGGAGTCGATGATGGCGTGCTGCTTCTCGGTGTAGAACTTGAACCAGAGAGAGCGCAGTTCGCTGGAGGTAAGCTGCTTCATGGTCGTTTCTCCTTTCGGGATCTGTTCCGCAGTCATCCTGCGGAGCGGTGATAAGTAAAGTGCGCCCGTTCATCATTGAAGACGAACAGACGCACTGTATTCGCGGTACCACTTCACTTGACACGCGCCGCCGGAGTCATCCCCGGAGACAGCGTATCCCCTCATCGCCCGTTAACGGAGGCACACCCGTCCCGTGATCGGTCTTTCCCTCACCCGGTCCTGCCGGATCATACGCAAAAGGCCTTCCCGCGGGCGGCTCGGCAGCGGCATTTCCTCCCTCATCGCGCCGGGCTCACACCGCCCCCGGCTCGCTGAGCAATGAGTACGGAAGAAACTTCTGCTTCATCGCTTTTCGCGGCATAGTATAGCCGAAAACAGGTACGTTGTCAAGCAGTTCAGGCGATTATGGCTGTATTGTCAGATCAACATCTTTACCTCACGGTCCCGATGCGGATATCACCGGAGGTGCTGTCCAGTTCAAAGGAGGCGGTGCCGGCGCCGGCTATGTATTTGCCGCCCTGCTTCTTCAGGGCGAGATCTTCATAGAAGAAGTCTCCGCTGGTCTGATCGACGCTCAGTGTAAACGAAGCATCCGCGGGAATATTGACATTGATATCGCCGGAGGTGCTGCTGATAATGAGCCTTTCGGGAGCGTTTTCAGCGGTGAAGCTGCTCTTTCCGCTGGTGCCGGAGATATCCGCCTTCTGTACCTTTACAGCGCTCACTGTCTTCGCGCCGGAGGTGGAACTGATCCTCAGGGTGCCGACCGTGTCACAGATCAGATCGATACGGCCGGAGGTGGTCTCGATTTTCGTGCTGTCCGCAGCACCCGTCTGTGTCAGGAGGATCGCGCCGGAGGTGGACACAGCGGTGATCTCCTTTGCCCCGGCCGTGCCGGAGATACCGCCGGAGGTGGTATCCAGTTTTACACGCTCCCGCGCCGTGACCGTCACGGAAAGATCGCCGGAGGTGCTGCTTATCTCCGCATTCCCCGCGGTCAGTACAGCATCCACATTACCCGAGGTAGTGCCGATCACCACTGTCTCCGCCGCTGTATCAGGGATCTGTACATCTGCACTTGTAACATCTACTTTCAGCGTGTTCAGCACCGTGCCTGCGGGCAGGGTGACAGTCAGATCCTTTTTCAGGATGCCGGTGATCATCTGACCGGACGCGGTGAAACGGATCCGCAGAGTTCCTCCGTCCACCAGCCAGTGCATGCGGATCTCATCGGTCAGAGCGGAGCTGCTCTGTTCGGATATTTCGATGTCCGGGCTTTCGTGATACGCGAGCGTCACCTTTCCGCCCTGCCAGTCGATATCCAGACTTTCGATGCTGTCTGTCAGGGTTGCGTTTCCGGTGGAATACTGACCGGCATTCTCATATACGCTCCCCATGCCGCAGGCGCACAAAGACAGGATGAGCACGGCGCACAGCAGAGCGGTCAGGGAGATCAAAGCAATCCTTTTCATATATCAGTTCCTCTTTTCTTTCATTTTTCCGCGGATGACCATCAGGGTGCCGGCGATCAGCCCCGCCGCCAGCGCCAGCCAGCGCAGATTGTCACCGGTGGTCACCATATCCCATCTGAAGGGCGTGAATCCCGGCAGTACGAATCCGTTTCCGTAAAACATCTGGATGAAGGACAGGGTAAAGCAGTACAGCGCCCCCGCCAGCATCAGCACGAAGCCCCGGCGGGTCATGGCATTCTTAGAAACATATCCAAGCAGCCATGTCATCAGGATAACGGTCAGCAGGACGGGAAGACAGATGCCTCCCGCGGTGCGGAAGAAGCCGGATCCGCGCCCGGCGCCGATGCACAGCATCATCAGGATGAACAGCAGGATATCCGCGCCGGCCACCGCGATCACCCTGAACCTGCCGAGGAAGGCGCTCACATCCTTATTCCGCACCACAAAGGGCAGGAAGATCAGCGCCATGCCGAACAGGAACGCCGACGCCGGGACAAAGAACCAGTTCCCCCCGGTGTACAGACAGATGATGAGCAGCAGAAGCAGTGTACAGGCGGTAAACGCGCCCAGCGTCCACAGGCGCTTATGCTCCGGCGCCAGCACGGGCACCAGAGAGACGGATGCCACTACCATCAGCGAGGCCAGCACGATGAAGAACCAGCCGAGGCCGCTGCCGGTGGCAATGTTCACGATGAGGCACACCAGTACAGGGATCATCAGGATCCCCGCCAGGATCATGCCAGCGGTGATCCCCTTGCGCTTGAAATAGCCGGACTGCTTCTGCAGCACCTGCTGCCTTTCGGCCAGCAGTTCCTCCTCCGGCCCGGCGCCGCTCATTTCAGTAAGCAGTTTTCTGCAGTCCGCGCATTCATTCAGATGCTCCTCCACCGCCGCTTTTGTAGTGGGAGAACATACATCATCCTGATACAGAGGAAGCAGATCCTGTATGATATCACAATTCATTTTCACTCAGATCACATCCTTTCCCGGATCTTCTGACGGGCGCGATGGAATGTAACGCGTGCCCAGTTTTCCGTCTTTCCGAATACGGTACCGATATCACGGAAGGACAGTTCGCCGAACACCCTCAGTTCAAACACTTCCCGGAAGGGCTCCTCCAGCGTGTGGAGGATCATGTGGATACGGAGGGTCTGATCCGCGTTTACCGCGGCGCCTTCGATATCCTCCTCCGAGGGGATGGTGTCATCCTCCGGCAGAGGGTCACTCCTGCGGCGCCGTCTCATCTCATCGGTAAAAAGGTTTTTCGCGATGGCGCACAGCCAGGTGGATTCCTCGGAGCGCTTCTCAAATCTCTTTCCGGAATTCATCGCCCGGAAAAAAGTCTCCTGGGTGATCTCTTCCGCCTGCTCCCGGTTGCCGCACAGGGTCATCACATAGGAATACACCCGCATGTAGTACGTCTCGTACAGCTTTTCGCTCAGTTCCCTGTCCACACGCCATCACCTCCTTCCCGGCCGATCCACAGATTAGACGCAGTATTTCAGATTTCGTTACAGCATTTTGCAGAAAAATTTCAGAAACAGCGTTCCGGCAGTCCGGGAAGCGCCGTTTCCTGTCATTATATATACCATCACGGCAAAAAGCAAACCGGCGGGGCGTTTTCCCTTTGGCCGATCATCCGTCTTGAATTCGGAGCCGGTTTCCATTATAATGAACACGTTATAAAGAAATTCCGCGCGGATCATACAGGAGGCAGCTTATGCCCGTAAAAGGCAACAGTTTCGTGATCGAAAATTATATGAAAAAGGAGCCCTTCTGCTCCTTCCTACCGGGCATCGCCGGCAAGACAGGCATCCCCATGTGGTGCTTCTATGTCAACCGGGGGCAGGGCATCTGCTCCTTCGGCACGGACGGGAAGGCCGGCGCCATCATGGAGTTCTACCCCGCGCATCAGGCTTACAGGAACACGAAGACCACGGGCTTCCGCACCTTCATAAAGGTGAACGGCATCTGCTCGGAGGCCTTTGCCGATCCGGACATGCCCCACAGCATGACCTGTGACATGAACGGGATGTCGGTCATGTACACGGATACGGAAAACGGCATACAGACCGGTGTGTCATATACCGTCCTGCCCGGAGAGCGCCTGGCAGGACTGATGCGGAAGGTGACCGTCACCAATACAGGCGCGGAAACCGTCAGGATCGACATGCTGGACGGCGCGCCGGAGCTGATCCCCTACGGCATGGATCTGCATTCCATCAAGGAGATGACCCAGACCGCCAAGGCCTGGATGCAGGCGGAGGATACGGACTCCCCCGTCATGTTCTTCCGTGCCCGCTCCTCCATGGCGGACAGCAGCGAGATGAGCGAGGTCTCCGGAGCCCGCTACGCCGCCGCCTGCCTGCCGGACGGAACATCCCTCCCCTTCTTCGCCGATCCGCGGCATATTTTCGGATGCCGCAGCGACATGCAGCTGCCCGCCTGTTTCGCGGGAACGCCCTGGGAGGAATGGATCCGGCAGAAGGAATGCCTGCAGAACCTGCTGCCCGCCGTATTCTGCGGGGACAGTTTCACCCTCGCGCCCGGGGAGAGCCGCACCCACTACCTGCTCATCGGCGAGACTGAAAGCAAGGAAAAGGCCAGAGCCCTGTGCGGACGGCTGATGAACGGCACGGCCATGGAGGCGAAGTTCAGAGAAGCCGCCGCACTGACGGATGAACTGACATCCCGCGCGGCGGTGGAGACCGGAAGCCCCGTATTTGACGCCTACAGCCGCCAGACCTATCTGGACAATCTGCTGCGGGGCGGTGTTCCCTGTCCCCTGCCCGGCGGAAAGATGACCTATCTCTACTCCCGCAAGCACGGCGACCCCGAGCGGGATTACAACGCCTTCCGGGTGAGGGCAGAATACTACAGCCAGGGCAACGGCAATTTCCGGGAT
Organism: Clostridiales bacterium; assembly: GCA_017577285.1. Taxonomy (GTDB): domain Bacteria; phylum Bacillota; class Clostridia; order Christensenellales; family Aristaeellaceae; genus ZC3RG03. The sequence continues at coordinate 35,143 of PITV01000001.1, read as the reverse complement.
GTGAACCAGAACCGCCGCTGCGATGTGATGTTCGACCCGGAAACCGGCGACAGGAATATCCATTTCTTCTTTGATCTGCTTCAGGCGGACGGCTACAATCCCCTGGTGGTGGAATGCATCGCCTTTGTGCTGAATAAAGACGCCCTGAACGGCATACTGGAACTGATCTGCGAAAAAGACAGGGCGGCCGCGGAAAAGCTGCTCTCCTCCGCTTTCACCCCCGGTGAGCTGCGCATGGCCATAGAGGACTGGGATGAAAAGGACATCTGCGAGGAGGAGCTGTTCGCGAAGGTGCTGGAAAACAGCGTTCAGACCGTCAGCGCCACCTTCGGCGAGGGCTACTGGACCGATCACTGGACCTATGATCTGGATCAGATCGAAAGCTATCTGAGCATTTTTCCCGATAAAGAGGAGGAACTGCTCTATAAGGATGATACCTACACCTGGTACAGCAGCGGCATGAGCATCCTGCCCGCGGCGAAGCGCTACAGGGAAACGGACCGCGGCATACGCCAGTACGCCTTCCTGGAGAACAGCGAGGTGCCCGGAACACAGCTGAGAGACGCCGGCGGAAACCTCATGACCGCCACCCTGACGGAAAAGCTCTTCTCTCTCGCCGCCGTGAAGGCCGCCACCTTTGATATGGGCGGCACCGGCATCGAGATGGAGGGCGGAAAGCCCGGCTGGTATGACGCCCTGAACGGACTGCCCGGCCTGATGGGCTCCTCCGTGGCGGAGACCGCCGAACTGTGCCGCCTCATCCGATTCCTGCGGGAGAAGCTGACCGTTTCCGGAAAAGCCGTTGAGATCATGGCGGAAGTATACGAGCTGGCGAAAAAGACAGCGGATATCCTCGGCAGCGATAAAGACGCCTTCGCCCGCTGGCAGGAACTGACCGCCGCGAGAGAGGCATACCGGGAAAAGATCAGGATCACCGTTTCCGGCAGAAAGAAAACAGTTTCCGCGGAAGAAGCCGTCCGGATGCTCACCGTATGGCTGAACAGCGCGGAAAACGCGCTGGAGGATGCCCGTAAAGAGAACGGCGACCTCTTCCCCACCTATTTCGCCTATGAAGTGACAGATTACACAAAGGATGAAAACGGCATCCATCCCGCCGCGGCAAAACGCATCCCCATGCCCGATTTTCTGGAGGGGCAGGTGCGCTGCATGCGTCTCCCCATGAAGGACGCGGACCGGGAGCAGCTGGCCGCCGCCGTAAAGGCGAGCCCCCTCTTTGACAAAAAGCTGGGCATGTACAAGGTGAACGCCGATCTGGCCTCCGCTTCCTTCGAGATCGGCCGCGCCCACGCCTTCACCCCCGGCTGGCTGGAGAATGAGAGCGTGTGGCTGCACATGGAATACAAGTATCTGCTGGAGGAGCTGCGGGGCGGGCTGTATGAACGCTTCAGCCATGACATGGAAAACATGCTGGTGCCCTTCCTGGATGAAGAGGTCTACGGCCGCAGCCTGCTGGAGAATTCCTCCTTCATCGCCTCCTCCGCCAACCCCGATGAAGTCATTCACGGAAAGGGCTTCGTGGCCCGCCTCAGCGGCTCCACAGCGGAATTCCTCTCCATGTGGCAGATCATGTTCCACGGAAAACAGCTGTTCACCATGGAAAACGGCATCCTCGCCTTCCGCCCCGCGCCGGTGCTGCCGGCGTGCCTGACAAAGGGACGCGATACGGTCAAAGCCGCCCTGTTCGGAAGCACGACGATCGTTTATCATGTCAAGCCGGGCAAAGCGTACTATCCGGGTGCATATACCGCGGATGAGATCCGCATCACATGGAAAAACGGTGAGACCTCCGTCTGTGCCGGTGCCGTGACCGGAAAGGATGCCGTAAGGATCAGAAACGAAGAAGCGGCATCGATCGATATCCGTCTGATCTGATCCGGATCCGGTGACCGCCGGTCTATGTATAAAAAACTTCCCTGCCGCAAAACGGAGGGAAGTTTTTGTATGTCATTTTCAGCCGGACACATTCTTTCCGCGCGTCTTCCGTATCAGCATCACCACGCCCATATACGCCGCCAGGCACAGGTAGTGCAGCAGGATGGCAAAGACGGTGTACAGCGTCTGGCTTCCGCCTGCCGCCATGGTGCAGAGGAAGAAGGGCGTTCCGCCGTCATTCTGCAGGAACATGTAGTTCGCCTGATAGCCGCTGTCCGCGTTCCAGGCGTTGGCCAGCAGGGACAGGCCCATAAAGACGGCCAGATACAGGGCAACGAGAGGCGTATTCTTCAGTTTCAGTTCCGATCCCCCGGTGATGAGCAGATACAGGGCACAGAAACCGGAAATGCTGTGGGTGGCAACACTGTCCACAATCTCAAAGCGCAGGACAGGCATCTGCCCGAAATAATTGCTTGCCAGCACGGTTCCGCCGACGCAGCCCACCAGCCCGAAGACCGCCACGAAATCCGCCGCGGCTTTGCCGATGCGCCCCCTGTTGAAGGCAGCGACCGGGATCATGATGAGCTGGGTGGAACAGAGCCACAGGGGCAGCATGCTGCGGATATGCCCGGCATCCCCGTCCAGCACACAGCAGCGGATCTCCATCAGGATGATCTTGACCGCTTCCAGCACGATCATGGCGACGGCGGCGGCCTTCACCACCTTCCGGCGGTCCTCCTCCGCCTTTTTCCTGTCCCGGATCCCCAGGATCACCGCCAGAGAAAAGGCAATGAGCAGATGAACGCCCACATACAGCAGGTGCTGCCAGGAAAAGAACGGCTCCGGCGTGCGCGGGTCATTCCATCCGAAAAACGCTTTGATAATATCCATATGCGATCCCCCTCAGAAAAGCAGACAGATCTGTGACAGCGGTATGATGATCCTGCCTGTCAGTTGTCAGCAGCAGTCCCCTGACCGTTCTTTGCCGCTTCCTGCAGTTCCCTGAGCCGCGCCACAAGCTTTTCCATGACGGGAACGCTCTTTTTCAGCATGGACGCCGCTCCCAGCTTGCCCTCGCGGAACAGCAGGGCGGGCTCTCTGGACGCCGCGATCATCAGCCGCTGATCGGTCTCGTAGAGCGCCTGATACAGCAGCTTCACATCCGGCACCCGGTTCTTGTCATAGCGCATGGTGATAAGGCCCGGCACATGAGTGACCCGCAGGATGCCCAGTTCCCCGCACAGGGCTCTCAGATGGGCGATATCGATCAGGTTGACGACAGGCTCCGGCACATCGCCGAAACGGTCGATGAGCTCCTCCAGGATGTCCTCCCTGTCCTCCCTCGTGCGCAGCAGGGAGATGCGCTTGTAGATCTCCATGCGCTGCACCTCGCCCTGCACATAGGTCTCCGGCAGGTAGGCGTCGATCTTGATCTCCACCTTGGTATCCACCCGGCTCACCTCGTTGAAGGGCACGATGCCCTCGCCGAGGCGGGCCTCGATCACAGCCTCCTCAATGAGCTTGCAGTACATATCATAGCCCACCTGGGACACATTACCGCTCTGCTCGGGACCGAAGATGTTGCCCGCGCCGCGGATCTCCAGATCGCGCATGGCGATGCGGAAGCCGGAGCCGAAGGCCGTGAACTCCCGGATGGCGGAAAGCCTCTTCTGCGCCTGTTCAGAAAGCATTTTATCGGGGCGCACGGTGAAATAGGCATACGCCGTGCGGTTGGAGCGTCCCACGCGCCCCCGCAGCTGATACAGCTGGCTGAGGCCGAAGCGGTCGGCGTCAAACACGATGAGGGTATTGGCGTTGGGCACATCCAGACCGTTCTCTATGATGGTGGAGCACAGCAGCACATCCGCCTTGCCGTCATAGAAATCCAGCATCACATCCTCCAGCTGCTGCTCCTTCATCTGTCCGTGGCCCACCACGATGCGGGCCTGCGGCACCAGCACGCGCAGGCGGGAGGCGAACAGATCGATGGACGCCACCCTGTTGTACAGGAAATACACCTGCCCGCCCCGGTTTATCTCACGCATGATGGCGTCCCGGATGACGGCGTCATTGTATTCCACCACATAGGTCTGCACGGGGAAGCGCTCCTCGGGCGGCGTCTCCAGCAGGCTCATATCCCGCACGCCCACCATGCTCATATGCAGGGTGCGGGGAATGGGCGTGGCGGAGAGGGTGAGCACATCCACCCGCTCCTTCATATTCTTGATGCTTTCCTTGTGGGCCACGCCGAAGCGCTGCTCCTCATCCACGATGAGCAGGCCCAGATTGCGGAATTTCACATCCTTGCTGAGGAGACGGTGGGTGCCCACGACGATATCCACCTTTCCCTCCTCCAGATGCTTCAGTGTCTGCTGCTGCTGGGCACGGTTGCGGAAGCGGCTCAGCACCTCCACCCGCACGGGGAAATCCTGCATGCGCTTCACCAGCGTGTGATAATGCTGCTGCGCCAGAATGGTGGTGGGTGCCAGGAAGATCACCTGCTTGGAATCCATCACCGCCTTGAAGGCGGCACGGATGGCCACCTCCGTCTTGCCGTAGCCCACATCGCCGCACAGAAGCCGGTCCATATTGCGTCCGCTCTCCATGTCCCGCTTGATATCCCGCACAGCCTTTTCCTGATCCGGCGTCAGTTCAAAGGGGAACAGATCCTCAAACTGGGTCTGCCAGGGGGTATCGGGGCTGAAGGAGAAGCCGGGCGTCTGTTCCCTGCGGGCGTACAGGCGCACCAGATCGAAGGCCAGCTTTTTCAGGCCCGCCTTCACCCTGCTCTTGGCGCGGTCCCACTCATTGCCGCCCAGACTGTTGAGCTTGGGCGGCGTCTCCTGGGAGCCGATGAATTTCTGCACCCGGTCGAACTGATCGGTAGGGATATAGAGCTTGTCCGTTCCCTGATATTTGATATACAGATAATCGCGGCAGGTACCGTCCGTTTTCAGCTGTACGGTGCCCATGAACACGCCGATGCCGTGGCTCTCGTGCACCACGTAGTCGCCCACCTTCAGATCGGTGAAGGCGTCGATCTTTTCGCCGGCGGTGCGGCGGTAACGGGTCTTCTTGTGCTCGCTGCCGAAAATGTCGCTCTCGGTGATCACGCACAGCTTATCCGTCTGAAATCCGCCGGATAGCGTGAAGGGATAAATGCCGATCTCTGGCAGAACCTGCCCCGGCTGCGCGATCTCCACGCTCCGGTCGCAGCTCCTCAGGGCCTCCTGCAGCCTCTTTGCCCGGCTCTCGCCGCCGCAGAGCAGCATCACCTGAATGCCGTCCTTCAGCCACTGGCCGATATCGGACGCCAGGTTCCTGATCTTGTTCTCATATCTCGGCGCTTCAACGCTCCGGGCCTTGATCACACGTTTGACATCCAGACCGAAGGTGCCCCGGAGGAACTCCTGCACCAGAACGGGCGCGTACCGCCGCAGATGCTCCTTCATGGTATCGGGATCTGTCAGGGCGCCTATCATTTCGGGCACCGCCTCGCCCTTTTCCAGAGCGCCCTTCAGCTCCAGCGAGAATCCGCTCATGCGGTCCTCAAAGCGCCCCTGCACCTGCTGGGGATCGCAGATCATCAGGATGCAGTCCCCCGCCCAGTCCGGCAGGTACCACTGCTTTTCCCACAGGACGCCGGCCCACAGGTTCATGCTGTCAAAGGTAAGCCCGTTCCTCAGCTGCTCCGCGTCATCCCGCATGCCGTCGGGCCCCGAGAGCAGGGAGCGCGGAACAAAGCCCTGCCAGGGCGCGTTGCCGGCGCTCTTCGCGCCTTCCTCCCCGGTATTCTCCCCCGCGTCATCCTCGATCCCCTCCAGGGTGCGTTTCAGCAGCAGATCCCTGGGAAGCCGCTTTGCCATGGTGTCAATGCACCTGAGCATGGCATCGGCCAGGCCGGCCCGTTTTTCCTCCGGCAGGCAGTACTCGGTGGCAGGGCAGATGATGACCTCGTCCTGATGATCCCGGCTGCGCTGGGAGATGCAGTCGAAGGTGCGGATGGAATCCACATCGGTATCAAAAAACTCGATGCGGAGGGCATCCTCCCGGTCGGGCGGGAAAACATCCACGATCTCGCCGCGCAGGGCGCACTGGCCCTTGCCTTCCACCATCTCGCACCGGGTATAGCCGCATTCCACCAGACGGCTGATCAGCTCGCCGGGCGTCGTTTTTGAGGACATGTTCAGCCGGATGAACCGCTCATCGTAATCCTTCGGATCCGCCAGCGGCGCCATCAGCGTTTCAGCGGATACGCAGATCACGTTCTCCATGCCCTGACGCAGCCGTGACAGCACATTCAGCCGGCGCCACGCGCTTTCCCGGCCCGCCGTCATGCGCTGGAAGCGCAGTTCATTCCCCGGCAGGTAGGCGGCGCTGATCCCCGGCATGGCGGCACAGTCCTCCGCCATATGCAGAGCGGCATTCTCGCCCGCGACCACGCAGACCACAGGCCTTCCCGTCATCAGCGCCCAGCGGCAGGCGAAAAAAGCCCTCTGCCCCTCACAGGTCTCGTAAAGGGCAGCGGGTTCACGGGCATCCAGAGCTTCTTTGATCTCCTCCTCCCCGTCAAAGAGGGGGGCAAGGAGGATGCTGTCAGTCAGTTCATAATCAGGTATCCGGTTCTCTTTCTTACTCATCTGCTTCCTTTTTCTCAGCCGCTGTATCTTTCTCCCCGGGGGTCTTCTTTTCTTCTGTATTCCCGGCGTTTCCGGTCTTTCCCGGTTTCTTGTTGAACTTGTTCATGGCATTGTTGATGCCTTCCTTCACCCAGCACAGGGCGGCATCCGCAGCGGTATTGTACATGTCAAAGGCGGTCTTCCGATCCTCCTCGGTGTTGAAGTGGCCCAGCACCCAGTCCTTCAGATCCCAGCCCGCGTCCGGCGCGCCCATCCCGATGCGCACCCGGGGAAAATCCCCGCTGGCGGTGCACTGGATGATGTGCCGGAGCCCGTTGTGGGTGCCCGGACCGCCCTTGGCGCGCAGGCGCACCTGCCCGAAGGGCAGATCGATGTCATCGGACAGCACCAGGATATCGGAAAGCTCCAGCTTGTACCAGTTCATGATATCCACAAAGGAGAAACCGCTCAGGTTCATGAAGGTCTGCGGATGCACCAGCACGATCTTCTCCCCCTCGTATATCCCCTCGCCGATGGTGGAACGGCACTTGATCTTTTTGATATCGATGTTCAGTCTCCCGGCCAGGATCTGAACCGCGTCCCAGCCGGCGTTATGCCGCGTCCTCGCGTATTCGCTGCCGGGATTCCCCAAACCTATGATGGCTTTCATGCCCGATGCTCCTCGTTTCAGATATCAGTACAGCCCCGCGAAGCCTCCCCCGAAATGGCGAAGGCCCCGCGAAGCGCGGAAACGTATTATAACATACTTTTACGGATATACAAGCGGTTCTTTCCCGCGCGGGATCATTCTTCCGCCGGTGTGCTCTCCAGCGCCTTCAGATCCACCCAGATCGCGGGACGCACGCCCCTGCGGCCGCCGGTCTCGGCGCCGGTGGACATGCCGTCAGAGAATGCCAGCCCGGCGTAATCCCCGAAAAAGCCGGGAGAGCGCAGGAAGTAGAGGTCGCTGTGACCGCCCACCTCATGCTCTCGGGCATACAGCGTGGGCTCGCAGACACGGTCCTCCGCCCGGGGGATCAGATCCATCAGTTCCGCATAGCTCAGCAGGAACACATAATCCTGGGTGTTGTTTCCGTCCGCGCTGCCGTACTGGCTGTTGCTCTGGGCGGCGCTGTTATCCAGTTCGGTCAGCAGGATGACGCCCCGCAGCCTGTCATCAAAGGCCTGCGCGAGGAAATCCCCGTTCATCCACACCCGCAGGGAGCATTTCTCCCAGTCGGTATCCCCCGGCAGATCATTGAAACGGCGGCAGTCCAGCACATAGCGGCTGTACAGCAGCGCGCGGTCCTTCTCCGCGTCATAGCTCAGCACGGTCCACTCTATATCCTCGGGGCCGTTGGCAGGCTTGTAATCCTGCTCAAAGGTGCCGAAGGTCACGATGCTTCCGGGCTCCCGGGCGCCGATAAGGAAACGGTTCTGCCACACCTGCAGCAGGCCCTCATCCGTCCTCAGGATGGTGCGCACATCCCTGTATCCCGGGATCTGCGCGTACACATCATAGGCAGCCTCATACTTTCCCTCCGCCAGCAGGCCGGCGGCATTCCTGTATTTTTTCTCGGGGATCAGATAGAAGATATGGAGCAGGATCATTCCGGCGATCAGCAGCAAAGCTACAGGCGTGATGATGCATGCCCTTTTCAGGTTCCTGAGCTGTCTGTTCCGCTTTTCCCTGCGCTTTCTTTCCTTTTCCTGATGCTCGGCGGCGCGGATCCGGGTCTCCTCCCGCAGCCCGCGGCAGCGTTCCAGCAGCTCCGCTGAATCCCTGTAATCCGGCACCTGAGCAAACAGATCCATAGCGGTATCGATATCGGCCACATCGTCCCCCGGCCTGTTCATATGCTTGACGGCATCCTGATATATCTCTTCCTTCCGGCAGGCTTCCGCCCTGACGGCGCATTCCTTCGCCTTTTCCGGCGCGTCCAGATAATCGCCCAGCTCCTCCAGAAGCTTCTTCGCCATCAGGCAGCCGTTCTCGCTCCGGGCATCCTTCAGCATCACGCAGGCGGCACGGTATTTGCTCTCGAGACGCATCTGCGAGAGCCTTTCGCGGCATTCCTCCAGCAGTTCCCCGGCATCCTCCCAGTCCCCGGCCTTTTCCAGCAGGGAAGCGGCATCCTCCAGTTCATGCTCGCAAAGAGCGGATTCCATCAGGGATCTGCCCTCCTCGTATGCCTTTTGTCTCAATGTGCTGTTATTATCCATGGATCTACCTCCCGGCGAAGCGGCGCCGCGCAGAATGTAACGAATGTCACAGGATGTATCTATCCATATTATACCGGCTTCACGCCGTTTTTCAATGCTTTTCACGCAAAAAAAGAAGCCGCCGGCGGGAGAAAGCCCGGGGCGGCGTCTTCTATACGGATTTATTCGGCTTCGGCCAGGAACTCGTTCAGCTGGGCCACCAGCTCATCCGCGTTGGTGCCGTGAGCGGCGCAGGCATCTTCCAGAGATTCGGCAATGGCATGGGGGCAGCCCAGGCAGTGCATGCCGAATTCCATCAGGATGCGGGCGGTGCCGCGGTGCATATTCAATACCTGTCCGATGGACATATCCTTTGTTACTTCATTGGTCATGGTCTTTTCCTCCTTCGTCGGTTTCCGGCAATATCTTAAGACGGCGGCGCCGCTTTGTCAATCCTCATTTTCCTCATTTTCAAAGCCCAGAGCATCCGCCACGATGTACAGAGGCCGCCCGCGGGATTCATCATAGATGCGGGAGAGATACTCCCCGGCCACGCCGATGCAGATGTGCAGGGTGCACGCCACAAAGCAGATCAGGATATACAGCCGCAGACCGCCCAGAGGCACGCCGAAAATATCGAAGAACAGCGTCATGATCAGCAGACAAAGGGTGACGAACCCGTACAGAACGCCCAGCCAGGTGCTGATCTTCAGGGGCTTGTCGGAAAAACTGAAGATGCCGTCCGCCGCCAGCTTCAGCATTTTCTTCAGGGGATAGTGGCTCTCCCCCGCGAAGCGCCGGTCACGGTCATACTCCACAGCGTCCTGCCTGAATCCCACCCAGGCGAACATTCCGCGCAGGAAACGGTCGTGCTCGGGCATTCCCCGCACCACATCCGCCGCCTTTTTATCCACCATGCGGAAATCGCCGGTATCCCTGGGGATCATTCCGCCGGTAAGAAAATTGATCACCTTGTAGTACACGCTGGCGGTCACCTTTTTGAAAGCGGTCTCCCCGTCCCGGGCCTTTCTTTTTCCGCTGATGACCTGAGCGCCCTGCTTCCATTTTTCCGCCATGAGCGGGATGACCTCGGGAGGATCCTGCAGATCGGCGTCGATGATCACAACGGCATCGCCGGTGGCCCAGTCCAGGCCCGCGGTGACCGCCAGCTGATGGCCGGCGTTCCGCGCGAACATGACGCACTTCACATGCTCATCCCGCTTCTGCAGGTCGCGGAGGATCTCCCCCGTCCTGTCCCGGGAGCCGTCGTTCACATATACGATCTCATAGCTTTCGCCCATGCCGCTCATCACCTGTGTCAGCCGCTTATGGGTCTCTTCCAGCACGGCCTCCTCATTGTAGCAGGGCACGATCACAGAATATGTCATTTCTTCACCTTTCCTGAAAAACGCTTTTCGCGGGATAAGGGAGCCGCGTCCGGTGTTCCGTTCCGCGGTATCCTCACTGATGAAACGATCCCCGTTCCGTTTTTCTTCCCGCCGCTCACAGCATGCGGATCAGCAGGTTCTTCTGCTCATCCTGTTCCAGCTTCAGGATACGGTCCTTTTCCAGCTGCTTGAGCACATCGGAGAACCGCTTGAAACCGATGCTCTTCTCGGAATAATCGGGATACTCCGCCTGGATATCCGCTTTGAGGATGGAAGGATTGATGCGCTCGAACCCGTCATCCTTGTACCGCTTCAGCTGTTCCGCGAAAGCGGCGCGCCAGTTCTCGGCGGTCAGCTGCTTCCTGGCGGCGGGCTCCGCCGCCTCCTGGTTCAGGGAGACCATCACGTTGTAGTTATCATTCTTCACCCGGATGGTGGAGAATTTGGCGGCCAGCTTGTTCAAAAGCTTTCCGAAGGTGGAGCAGCCGAAGGCCTTCTCGTTGAAATCGGGGCGCAGACGCAGCAGGGTGCCCTTCAGCTCGCTGGCATACATCTCCCCTTCATCGCTCTGCTCGCTGAGGATGCTCTCCATCAGCTTGTTGAGAGCGGCGTCGTCCAAGGGTTCATCCTTGCTCTGCTTCTGGCGGCTGCCCTTGCCGCCGGATACGGCGGACACGCTCTCCAGGAACTGGAACTCGTTGCAGGCGTTGATGAAGATGCTGCTGGCCACCTCGCTGCGGCTGATGCCCAGCACGAACTTGCCCATGCTCTTGAGCTTGCCCACCAGGGGCGTATAATCGCTGTCGCCGGACACGATGCAGAAGGAATCGATGAGGGGGTTGGTATAGGCCACCTCCAGCGCATCGATCACCAGCAGGATATCGGCGTTGTTCTTTTGGGAAATGCCGTGGCGGATGGAGGGCACCACAGAGAAGGTGTTGGAAAGCAGCACCTCCTTCAGATCACTGAAGCGGTCGGTGTATCCGTACACCTTGCCCAGCAGGATGTCGCCGCGGATCTTTACCTTGTCCAGGATATTATTCAGGGTGGCCACCTTGGCACCGCAGTTCTCCAGGTCCACAAACAAAGCGAATTTGGCTGTACTCATATGTCTGATCTGCTCCGTATCATTCCGTAATATCTCGATCTTCTGAGGGAGGATGATCTCCGTCCCCCTGCATTATACCGGAAATCCCGGCATATTTCAATCTTCCCGTCCGCCCGTCAGCATATCATAGGTCACGCCGTATTTCCGGGCGATGTCATCCGCCAGCGATCTTCCCTCCGGCGGCTCCAGAGCGATCCGGAAGGAACGTCTGTTGCCCTCGCTCTTCACGATCAGGGAGCGGATGCCAGGATGATCCGCCCCGCACAGATCGGTAGCCAGCTTGTGCATATGGGTGTTGTAAATGGTGCGGGTCTTTTTCGCAATGATGGCGCGCACAGCATCGCAGGCGATATAATAGCCCTCCTCGAAGGAGGTGGTGGAGAAGGTCTCGTTCAGCAGCATCAGCGAGGAGGCGGTGCAGGCGGAATACATCTCCTTGAAGCGGCGGCACTCCTCCCCCAGCCTGCCCAGATCCAGCGTCTTGTCCTCATCCGCCGGAAAGTGGGTGTAGATCGCGTCCGCGGGCGTATAGGTGAACTGTTCCGCGGGCACATGGATGCCGCCCTGCGCCATGATGAACAGCTGTCCGACAGCCTGGGTGACCGTGGTCTTTCCGCCGCGGTTGGCACCGGTCAGGATATAGACCATGCCGCTGTCATCAAAATCCAGATCGTTCCTCACGATATTCTCCGCGGGCTCCGTCTGGATCAGTTTCAGGTTATAGAACCCCCTTGCCCGCATTCCGGTGTTCCCGGAAAGATCGGTGACAGGCTTGGAGAACACATACCCCTTCTCCCTGTTCTTCTCGATCCACTCCGCCCAGCGCACATAATAGAGCATTTCGGGGATCAGGTCGGAAATATCCCGGATGCTGATGTTCACATGCCGGCTGAGCACCTCTCTCAGTTTCCGGCAGGTGGCGGAAAGCATCAGCGTGGCGGAATTGTCGATCTGCCGCGGGATCTCGGTGGTCCCGTCATTGTTCGGCGCGGGCGCCATAGTGAGGGCGATCAGCGGATTGCGCATGCGCACCATGCGGTCGGCGCTGGCCGCTATGCCGCCGGAGGAAGGCTGGGTGGAAGGATGGAAGCCGTAGTCATCATTCCATTCCGTGCCGTCCTTCAGATTATCCCTGCGCATCAGGGCGGAAGCAAAATTGCGGATGACGGACGCGCCGTAGAAAGGCTTGCTGTTCACACTGATGAGGCCGAAGCTGACCGCCTCGAACCGCTCGTTCAGATTGATGCCCACCGTTGCGCTGCAAAGATTCCGGGTATCCGCCCGCAGAGCTTCCACATCCTTTTTCAGCTCGCCGAAATCCCCGTCATCATAGATCTTCCCAATATCCTCCCGCAGGCGGATCAGGCCCTCGGACTTCAGGGTATCATCCTTCAGACAGTCGTGGATCTCCTCCACGCTGCGGATATAATCGCCCATCTCATCCAGCCGGTGCAGCAGATCCCACACCCCGGCCGCGTCATCGGAATACCGGCGCACCGCACCGTAATCATTGAGCATTTTGATATGATCCAGCAGTTTCATCAGCCGCTTCGTGATCGCGGGATGGCTGATGATATCATCAAATACCTCCGCCCGGAAAGACGCCACCCGGGGATCATCCGTCAGGTTGATCATCACCTGCCGGATCAGCACCTGTTCATTTTTGAGGGCGGTCAGCTTCCCGCAGACCGCGTCCATGCCGGTATCATGCCAGCTTTCATCCGGGATCGGGCTGTATGTGACAGAATCCTGATAGGGGTACAATATACTGAGCTTTCCCATTTGCGCATCTCCGTCCGCCGTTTTTCAGCGCCGGTCCGTTTTATATCCGTCAGCGCCGTATGTATGCCGGCCATGCAGAATTATACCAAACACACCGGCATTTTTCAACACAGCCCCGCCGGATCCGCATTCCCGGCAGGCGTTTCCGGCGCATACGGCAAAAAATGATAAAAAACGGTGCCTCCGCAAGAAGAATGACCGAAAAGAAGACCTCCCGCACCGCGGAAGGCCTTCCCGTTCTTTCTTATACCTTTTTTTCCCTTTTCAGGATCAGAAGATTCCCTGAGCCAGCATGGCTTCGGCGACCTTCTTGAAGCCGGCGATATTGGCACCGGCCACCAGGTCATAACCCAGGCCGTTCTCTTCAGCTGCGGCAGCGGAAGCGTCATGGATGTTCTTCATCATCTTCTTCAGCTGGGCATCCACTTCTTCAGCGGTCCATACCAGACGCTCGCTGTTCTGAGCCATTTCCAGACCGGATACACCCACGCCGCCGGCATTGACTGCCTTGGAGGGAGCCACGATCATGTTCTTCTGAGCGCGCAGGAAGTTCAGAGCGTCATTGGTGGTGGGCATGTTGGCCACTTCGATGTAGTACTTCACACCGGTAGCGGCGATCTTCTGCGCCCATTCCAGGTTGACATCGTTCTGGGTGGCGGCAGGCATCATGACATCCACATCATCGGCAGCCCAGGGCTTGCTGGCTTCCACGAAGGTGCAGCCGAACTTTTCAGCATAGGATTTGCAGTGCATGGGGTCATTCTGACGCATCCACAGGATGTAATTGAGCTTTTCTTCGGTGATGACGCCGTCGGGATCCTTGACATATCCGTCGGGGCCGGAGAAATAGGTGACCTTGGCGCCCAGCTCGGCGGCCTTCTTCATGATGCCCCAGGCCACGTTGCCGTAACCGGAGACAGCGATCCGCTTGCCTTCGATGGTGTCATTCTCATGCTTGAGCACTTCTTCGAGATAATACACAGCACCGTAACCGGTGGCTTCGGGACGGATCAGGGATCCGCCGTAGCTCAGGCCCTTGCCGGTGAGCACGCCGTTCTCCCACACGCCCTTGAGGCGGCGGTACTGGCCGTACAGATAGCCGATCTCGCGGCCGCCCACGCCCATATCACCGGCGGGAACGTCCACATCGGGACCTATATAGCGGTACAGAGCAGTCATATAGCTCTGGCAGAAACGCATGATCTCGGCATCGGACTTGCCGGCGGGATCAAAGTCGCTGCCGCCCTTGCCGCCGCCCATGGGCAGACCGGTCAGGCTGTTCTTGAAGGTCTGTTCAAAGCCCAGGAACTTGATGATGCTCTCGTTCACGTTGCGCTGGAAGCGGAGACCTCCCTTGTAAGGTCCGATCGCGCCATTGAACTGGCAGCGCCAGCCGCGGTTGGTATGAACATTTCCGTTGTCATCGGTCCAGACGACGCGGAAGGTGAACATACGCTCAGGCTCGGTCATACGGTTGAGCAGATCGGCCTTTTCATATTCGGGATGCTTTTCGATCACAGGATCCAGAGAAGTGAGAACTTCTTCCACTGTCTGGCAGAATTCGGGTTCATTTCCGTGCTTGGCTTTTACATTGGCAAGTACACTTTCGAGATAAGCGTTCATACATTGATCCTCCCTACCAAGATTTCATGCAGATTATAACACCGGCTGTTATGTATTGCAATTTTTGTTTTTCAAAAATGCATTATTTATACATAACAGCCGGTATTTATACCCTTTTTCGCAATTTTATTTACTGAATACTCTCACAGGAAGCACGAGGAAGCGGTATTTATCCCCTTCCACAGGCTTGAGCATGCAGGGGGAAACATTGGAATTGAAGCACATGATGAGGGTCTCGTCATCCACATTGTGCACAACATCCGTCAGATACTTGGCATTGAAGGCAATATCCAGTTCATTTCCCTCGATGCCGATGCTGATTTCCTCGTGGGCGTCTCCCCGCTCGGCATTGGAGGTCATGATCAGGGTGCCGTCGTTGGAACCCTCCCCGTCCTTCTTCAGGCTCAGATGAATCAGGTTGTTCTTTCCCTCCCTGGCCATCAGACTGCAGCGGTCAATGGCATCGGAGATCTGGCTGCGGGCCACAGACACCATGGTGGAGCTGGAAGCGGGCAGGATCTTGCGGTAATCGATGAATTCACCGGCCAGCAGCGTGGCGTATACGGAAATATTGTCAAACCTGAAGGAAACGCGGGAGGATGTGAAGGTGATCTCAATATTCTTGTCCTCATCATCGGGCAGCATGCGGCTGATCTCGTTCATGACCGTGCCGGGAATGACACAGCTGATCTTTCCGCCCTTCTTGCTCTCAGGAAGACCGCAGGTGTTCTCGATACGCTGCAGCGCGAGCCGGAAACCGTCAAGGCCCACGAAAACGATGTTGTCATCGGTGGCTTCCATCAGCACGCCGGTCAGGATCTTGCGGCTTTCATCGGTGGAAACGGCAAACATCACGCGGCTGATGGCCTGACGCGCCACGGCGCATGGGATGGAGATGCGGTTCTCGGAGGCGATCTCCTCGATCTCGGGGAAATCCTCGGATTCCATACCCATCAGCTTCATGGTGCTGTTGAAGGCCTTGATCACAGTCTTTAGGCCGCTGTCAACAGAAATGCTCACCTCGCCGGCCGGCTGCTTCTTCATGATCTCGCCGAAAAGCTTCGCGGGAAGCAGAGCGCTGCCCTCCTCCTCCATGGTGGCGGGGATATTCGCGCGAACGGTCATTTCACCGTTGGTGCAGGTCAGCTGCAGGCCTTCCTCACTGTTCTCGATAAACACGCCCTCCATGGAAGGATAAATAGCGCGGGCGGGAACGGCGCGGCTCACCATGCCCATGCCGTAGTTCATTTCATCAGTCAGTACCTTGAATTTCATAATGCTCCTCCTGCAGCGTTCTGTTCTCAGCACAGGCTTATGCCCCGGTCAGGCGGCTTCGCCACCCGCCGTGTGCGCGCGGAACATCAGTTGCGGTAATAAAAATATAAATCATATTATTCATATAGCATGTTCAAACTGTGGATAACTTCCGTTCTCCGTCTGAACCCTGCGGAATACAGGTGTTTCCCGTCATTTCTTTTCCAGACTTTCCTGTGGAAAAACAGTACGCTCATGAACCTTTTCATGTGTACGGATGCGGAAAATCTCCTGTATATATTTTCTCACAAACCGGGGAAAATTGCAAGATGAATGTTTGACCCGTGTGAAACCCGCCGAATGATTCCCGCTGTGAGAGCAAAAACGGAAGATCAGCATCCTGTTTTCAGCATGATCTGATCAGAAGGACTGTACAGAGCGCTTTGATTCACAGGCTGAGGATATTCTTTTCAACATGATCCGTCCCTGTGAAACAGCGGTTTCTGTTTTTTCACCTCTGTTTTTCAGTGAGTTATCCACAATTCTTTCAACAGCGGAAATATCCGGAAAACGCAATATCCGCGATGATCAGTTTTTCTGTTCCATTGTCATTCCTTTTCAGGCAGAGAAGGGTCAACAGGATCGACCGGGATTTCTTTTCCGAGAGCCAGAGAATAGATGACTGTTTTCGCGACGGGTATACTGGTAATTTTTTCCAGTGCAGTTCTGTACCAGTTGATCTGCAGGGAATAACGCTTCAGCAGTTCCTTCTCATCCGTATGATCCGTCTTGTAATCCACAAGCACCCATTTTCCATCCTGCAGGTAGCACAGATCGATCACACCCTGTAAAATGGAATTATTTTCCAGTCTTATCACAAATTGCCATTCTCTGTGAACTGTCTTCGAAGCCAGCGCTCCGGCACCGGTTTCTGAACGGAAGAAATCCGCAAGCATCTGTATCTGAATGGAGTCAAACTCACGCTTTGTCAGCAGTTCCTTCTTCAGCAGTGTTCTGATCCCGTCTTCCAGACGGCCTTCCCGTACATCATTGTAATCGATGCATCCGAGCGCTTTATGGGCGGCTGTACCTTTTTCCGCGGGAGTAATGTCCTTATTGGGCTCCATAAATGCCGGACATGACATATTCTGCCGTGGTTTGCGTTTTTTGACGGGCGTTTCCTCCATATCATCTTCACTTTTGATCTTTTTGCTTACGGAAGTGACAGAGGTTTTCAGCACATCTCCTTTCACCGCTTTCCTGTTCATCCAGTAAACAGTATCTTCAGATATTGCGGTTTCATCTTCGCCGGAAGCGCCATCCTGACACAGTATATGAACATTTTCCTCCTGGGCGCTGCGCCAGGTGATCTTCCATATACTTCCCTTCTCATCTGTAAACAGTCGGTCGTCGTTCAGACAGATACCTTCCTGCAGCGTCTGTCCCACCCAGTCGGACATCTGATGAGCGTCTCCCGCCGCGAAATCCTTTCTCGGCCTGTTCCAGAGGTTCATATGGGCGGAAAGATCGCCCGGCGAGCATACGAGGATCAGTTTTTCCTTCGCACGCGTCATGGCCACATACAGAAGACGGCATTCTTCAGCGCGTGAGCGTCTGTCTTTCTGCATTTTCAGACATTTTGTGGCAAAAGTTTCTTTTTTAATGCGAAGATCTCCGTCGATATAAGAAAGTGCCATGCCTGTTTCGGAATCCAGCTGAAGAAGCTGTGTATCCGGCATGAATTTTCGTGCCATTTCCATGATAAAGACCACAGGAAATTCCAATCCCTTGGATTTATGAATGGTCATGATGCGAACGACATTCTCATTTTCGCCGATGGCCTTGGCTCCCGATTTATCATCGCTGCCGCGGGCGATGCGGATCAGCTGCAGAAATTCATTCAGGTCGTAAGGATCTGTCAGGCCGTCCGCCCGGTCGCAAAGCAGACGCATGTCGGCCTGCCTCAGTTCTCCGTCCCTTAGCGTTCCGGCTCTTGTATACAGTCCGGTCTCATCCATGATCAGCCGGATCAGGTTGCTCACCGTCATATGCCTGCTGAGGAAACGCCACCGGTCCAGAGTTTGTATACAATCCGACACTTTTCTGCCCAGAGGATCATTCAGAGCAACCGCGTCATAGAAGATCCTGTGATAAGGCTGCCTGCTTTTCAGATTGGTCAGTTTCAGCGCTGCCAGTTCTGTTTCCGTAAATCCGAAGCAGGGACTGTGGAGCGTCGCGATCAGCGGTATATCCTGATACGGATTGGAGAGAACCTGCAGGATGCTCAGGATGTCAGAGACTTCCGGCAGATCATAGAACTGTTCGGAAGCATCGGAAAAAACGGGAATGCCGCGTTCCGCCAGGATCTTCGCGATGACAGGCGCCCGTCCGGATACATTTCGCATCAGGATCACGATATCCCGGTACTGCAAAGGCACCATATTTCCGTTTTTATCCTTTTTGCGGCCTGTTCTGATCAGTTCCGATATGCGTTCCGCGACAAAGACCGCTTCATGTTCATATCCGCGGGGCAGCTTTGCATTCGTTTCATCATCTTCATCGCCAGGCGCGCCTTTAATGATCACAAGCTCTGTTTCAGCGCCCCTGTCCGCGTTATCCGCCGGATAAAGCATGGCTTTTTCATCATAATCCAGCTCAGTCACATTCTTTCGCATGGCATGAGAAAAAACGGCGTTCACACAGGAGAGAATATTGGCTGTTGAGCGGAAGTTCTGCTGCAGCACGATGCGGCGCTCATAAGCACCCTTATCATCGCTGAAATTCTCATATTTCGTACGGAAAAGGGACGGATCCGCGAGACGGAAGCCGTAAATGCTCTGTTTGACGTCGCCTACCATAAAAAGCAGCGTGTTTTCGCCGGTGATCTTTTCGATGAGCGCTTCCTGCAGCGCGGATACATCCTGATACTCATCCACAAAGACGGCTCTGTACTGCATATGGACCTGATGCCTGACAGAATCGTTTTCGAGCGTCTTCAGCGCCAGATGCTCCAGATCACCGAAATCCAGCTGATTCTTCCTGCGCTTGAGTTTTGTATAACTGTCTTCCACACGTCTGTTCAGTTCAACGAGCGCGCGCAGAGACGGCAGAGTGAAATCGATATCCTCCTGCGCCTGCCGCATATCCTCAGGAAAATAGGAGGAAAGCCTGTTCAGCGTTTTTTTGAACTTTTCTCTCAGTTCCTTGTATTTATCTGCCAGAGCAGGATCGAAATCACCCTTTTTCTTTCTGCTCAGCGTCTGAAATTCGATCTTTCCTGCAGGATAAATCCCGTTTTTCATGTTTTGCGCGATATTTCGCGTCAGTTCCATGTCCGCCTGCAGATTTTCTTCATACTGCAAAGGAGCGCCCGGCTTATCCAGTACTTTGTCACATTCCTCCAGATATCCCATGGCCAGATCTGTCAGCATCAGGGCATCTTTCTTCATGATATCCACATATTTATCGATGCTGTTTTCAGAAAGCGCCTTTTCTGTCCACGCGTCTCCGTCCGCGCGGGCATTTACAAATCTGCGCAGAGAAGAGAGCATATCAAGGATCTGCGGAGTTGTGTAGGAGGTGAAAAGCGCTTCCTCCTCAGGTGTCGGATGATCATAGGCAGCCTCAAGCACATCATCCGTCACTTTCTGCAGTTCACTGGCGAGAATGGCGTCATCGGGGATCTTGCTGAGAGGATCGATACCGCATGCTTGGAAGTTTTCACGGATCAGGCGGGAACAGAAGACATGGATAGTGCTGATATCGGCGCGGTTGACATAGAGGGCCTGGCGCCGCAGTTCCTCATTCTCCGATTTATCCAGTTTTTCCATCAGCTTTGCCTTCAGTTCGGAAGCGGCGGCGCGGGTGAAGGTGATGATGAGCATTTCACTCAGATCATATCCTTCCTGAAGTAGCTTCGTGACTCTTTCAAGAAGAACAGCAGTTTTTCCGCTGCCTGCTGCCGCGCTGACCAGTACAGAATGATTGCGGGCATTGATGGCTTCTCTCTGTGATGCGGTCCAGTCCATGATCTTCGCTCCTTTTTGTTGCTGTGTATATTATACAACAAGGCCGTACTGTTTTCAAACACAGTATAAATGTTTCACGTGAAACAAACACGGGGGAAAGAGACAGAGAGTAGAAGTTTCAAAATTGATAAGAAGTTGCAATGTTTCACGTGAAACAATATGGAAAGTCTCTGATAAGGATGTTTCACGTGAAACATTCTTCAGCATATGACACAATTAGAATATACAGAACGTGATGCGACTAAAACATCGCATCACGTTGAAGGACAGTTTGTATGTTGAAAAATCGGAAAAAAGTCAGAGAACGAAGAGAAAACTGATCAGGTGTCTATGTATGAATAAAGGGTTATAAACATACTTTGTCATATACGGAATGGTCAGGAAAAAATTTGGCCGGGAAAGACATATTGTAATAGGAAGAAACACATACAAGAAGTCAAGATAAACAGTCGTGATCAGACGGTTTCACGCTTTGATTTCAGAAGATCCTTCAGCTGTTTCTGCTTTACGACACGGTAAGCAGGATGATAGGCGTCATGATAGGAAACGGAATGGCTGAGGGATGCGCAGCGCTTGTAGTCATAGTTCGCCATGAAAAGTTCGATCTCCACCGGTTCAAAAGGAAGGCGCTCCTGCTCACACAGCCGGATCAGTTCGTTCACCCGGCGGCGGAAATCCTCCTTTGTTCCGCGGGCATCCTTCGCGCAATCCAGAAAAAGACCGGTGATCTCCTGAACAGAAAGCTTTTCAGCAGCTGGACGCAGATTCAGCCTGCAAAGACCTTCGCCGATACTTTCATACAGGGGTTCGTTATCGATGCCCTTCTGTCCGAGGCGGATCTCGGAAGCGATGCGCTTTTCGGCGGCCTCAGCATCCTTTATAAGATGCTCGGCGCCGAATTCCTGCTGATACAGCAGTTTGATGACATCCTGGGCTTCCATTCCGGGATATCTCTGCAGCTGCTGAAGAATGATCTGTTCCATATTTAATGCTCCAGTAATGAATTATGAAAAGGGAAAGTATGATGAGCCAGGGAACAGCAGGGATCATGCCCGTGAGGGCCCCCTGTATGTAATATCTGTAAAATATGGCTCTTTCAGCCGGTTTCAGCATATCATAACAGGCAGAAAGTGTCAATTTGTATTTGCCAAACAGGGAAATAGAGGCTATAATGTACATTGGTGAGATATCTGTAAGGAGGAACCTATGTCAGACCGGCTTTCTCACATCCGCAATTTCTGCATCATTGCCCATATCGATCACGGCAAGTCCACGCTGGCGGATCGCATCCTGGAAAAGACCGGGGTGTTCGAGCAGCGCCAGATGGTGGATCAGATCCTGGACAGCATGGAACTGGAGCGTGAGCGGGGCATTACCATAAAGTCGAAAGCCGTCCGTATGCAGTACAGGGCAAAGGACGGGGAGACCTATATCCTCAATCTGATCGACACACCGGGCCATGTGGACTTCTCCTATGAGGTCAGCCGCGCGCTGGCCGCCTGCGAGGGCGCCATCCTGGTAGTGGACGCCACACAGGGAGTGGAAGCGCAGACCCTTGCCAATGTATATATGGCCATTGACCATGATCTGGAGATCGTGCCTGTCATCAACAAGATCGATCTGCCCAGCGCACAGCCCGAGGAGACCAAGCAGGAGATCGAGGAGGAGATCGGCCTGGACGCGGCGGACGCGCCTCTCATTTCCGCCAAAATGGGCATCGGTATCGAGGATGTTCTGGAAGCTGTCGTGCATACGGTACCCGCTCCTAAAGGGGACGAAAATGCGACTCTTAAGGCGCTGGTATTCGATGCTGTGTATGATAATTACCGGGGCGCCATCTGCTTTGTGCGCATCATGCAGGGCAGTATCCGTGCCGGGATGCGCATGCGTCTGATGCAGACGGGCGCTGAGTTCGATGTGGTGGAAGTGGGCACCTTCAGCCCCTCCTATACCTCCTGTGAAAGTCTTTCCGCCGGCGAGGTGGGCTATATCGCCGCTTCCATCAAGGATGTGCGCGACACCCGTGTGGGCGATACCATCACCGATGCCGCGGATCCCGCTGACGCCCCTCTGCCCGGCTACAAGGATGTGCAGAGCGTGGTGTTCTGCGGCATCTATCCCGCGGACGGCGCCGATTACGACAACCTGAAGGAAGCGCTGGAAAAGCTGCGCATGAATGACGCGTCCCTCACATTTGAGCCGGAAACTTCTGTAGCCCTGGGCTACGGCTTCCGCTGTGGATTCCTGGGCCTTCTGCACATGGAGATCATCCAGGAGCGCATCGAGCGCGAATTTGATCTGGATATCGTTACGACCGCGCCCAGCGTTATTTACGAGGTGGTCAAGACAGACGGCACGGAGATGACCATCGACAACCCCACCAACCTGCCTTCCGTCAACGAGATCGCGGAGATGCGGGAGCCCTTCTGCCGGGTGACCATTTACACCCCCAAGGAATATGTGGGCGTGCTGATGGACCTGTGCCAGGACAAGCGGGGCACCTTCATCGACATGCAGTATGAGGGGCAGCGGGTGAAACTGCTGTATGATGCCCCTCTGAACGAACTGATCTTCGACTTTTTCGATCAGCTGAAGTCCCGCTCCAGAGGCTATGCCAGCTATGACTATGAGATCACCGGCTATCAGCCCAGCGAACTGGTGAAAATGGATATGCTGCTCAACGGCGATATCTGCGATGCTTTCACCATGATCGTGCACAAGGATAAGGCCTATGCCCGGGGACGCGCCATCGCGGAGAAACTGAAGGATGTCATTCCGCGTCAGCAGTTCGAGATCCCCATCCAGGCGGCCATCGGCGGCAAGATCATCGCCCGCGAAACGGTAAAGGCCGTACGCAAGGATGTGCTGGCCAAGTGCTACGGCGGCGATATCACCCGCAAGAAGAAGCTGCTGGAGAAGCAGAAGGAAGGAAAGAAGCGCATGCGCCAGTTCGGCACGGTGGAACTGCCGGGCGAGGCCTTCATGGCGGTGCTGAAAATGGGAGACGACAAGTGATCCCCGTTTCCGGCCGCGAATAAAGGAGAAACATGAACCTGATCGATATTATCGGACTGTCGGTGCTGGCGATCAGCATGATCTACGGGGCGTACCGGGGGTTTCTGGGCTCTGTCATGAGCCTGGCCTGTTTCGCGATCTCCCTTCTGATCGCCTTCATCTTCGGCCCCGTTCTGGGAAATGCCCTGATCGCCAACGAGGGCATCCTGGATACGGTGAGCACCTACACGGTCTCCGTCGTCATTCCGCCGGCCAACGCCGGGGCGGTGTATGAGGAGGACTATGTGCTTTCCACGGTGGACTCCCTGCCTCTGCCTGACGGCCTGAAGATCTCTCTGCGGCAGAGCCTCACTGAAAAACGGGCCGCTTCCGCGGGAATGGAGACCAATCAGCTCAACAGCTCCCTGCGCTCCGAGGCGGGACGGGCTGTGGCCAGGATCGTCATCGGCGCTTTGTCCTATGTGCTGTGTTTCCTGCTGAGCTGCATCGCCTTTTCCATCCTCATTTCCCTGATCCGCCATGTGGCGAAGCTGCCGATCCTGAAGCAGTTCGACTGGCTGGCGGGGCTGGCTCTGGGGTTCATCCGGGGCTGTATCATCCTGATGGTGGTGTTCCTGCTGCTGCCTGTGGCGGCGTCCATGTCGCCTGTGGATGGAATGAATGAGCTGATCTCCAACAGCTTTATGGCGGGCCTGTTCGGCAGTGACGGTTTCTTTGTCGGTGTTGTGAAAGGAGTCCTTTCCTGATGCTGAGAGTCGCGGGTCTGCGTCTGCCTCTGGAGGCAAAGCCGGAGGAGGCGCTGAAGGGTGCCCTGAAAAAACTGCGGCTGAGCCCCGATAAAGTGAAGACCTGGCGCATCGGCAAAAAAAGCGTGGATGCCAGGGACAAAGGGGATATCCGCTTTGTATACAGCGTGGATGTCCAGCCCCGGGGCGATGAGAACGCGCTGCTGAAGCGTCTGCCTGCCGGCATCGCGAAAAAGATCGAGGCGCCTTCACCGCTGAAGGTGCGGCCCGTGTCTTTCAGCGGCCCCGCGCCGGCGGTCGTGGGCCTGGGCCCCGGCGGACTTTTCGCCGCACTGTTCCTGGCGCGGGCGGGTCTGAAGCCTCTCGTGCTGGAGCGGGGAAAGCCTGTGGAGGAACGCAGGCGGGATGTGGACCGGTTCTCTGATTCCGGAGAACTGGACACCGAGAGCAATATCCAGTTCGGGGAAGGCGGAGCCGGAGCCTTCTCGGACGGAAAACTGACGACCGGCATCAGTGACGGCCGCTGCGACAAGGTGCTTTACACCCTGTATGAGCACGGCGCGCCGGAAGAGATCCTATATCTGGCCCATCCTCATGTGGGGACGGACCGGCTGCCGGGGGTGGTGTCATCCATCCGCCGGGAGATCGAGTCCCTCGGGGGAAAGGTGCTGTTTTCATCCCGGCTCACCGGCATCCTGCAGGAAAAGGGTCAGGTGCGCGGCATCGTGTACCGGGACGCGACGGGAGAGCATGAGACGGAGTGCTCCGCGCTCCTGTGCGCCGTGGGCCACAGCGCGGCGGATACACAGCAGATGCTGTACAACGCCGGCATCAACATGATCCAGAAGCCATTCTCTGTGGGTGCCCGTGTGGAGCATCCGCAGGCCCTCATCAACCGTGCCCAGTGGGGTGCGGGCGCCGGCCGGAAGGAACTGGGCGCCGCGGAGTATCATCTCAGCACCCATCTGAAGGACGGCAGGGGCGTGTACACCTTCTGCATGTGCCCCGGAGGCACAGTGGTTCCATCCGCCAGCCGTGAGGGCGGCGTATGCACCAACGGCATGTCCACCTTTGCCCGGGACGGTGTCAATGCCAACGCGGCGCTGCTGGTGGATGTGCGCACCTCTGATTTTCCGGACAGCCACCCGCTCTCCGGCTATGTGCTGCAGCGGGAGTGGGAAAAGAAGGCCTTCCGGGCAGGCGGCGGGGATTACCGGGCGCCGGTGCAGCGGATGGAAGATCTTCTGCAGGGCCGTGAAACGGTGAAGCTGGGCGATGTGACGCCCACCTACCGCCCCGGGGTGACCTGCGCGGATTTGAGAAGCGTCCTGCCGGATTTTGTCCTGGAGGATATGCGGCAGGCGGCACAGATCTTTGACCGGCAGCTGAAGGGCTTTGCCCATCCCGATGCCGTGCTGACGGCGGTGGAGAGCCGGTCTTCCTGTCCTGTGCGGGTCCTGCGGGATGAAACGGGGCAGGGCACCCTGCGGGGATTCTTCCCCTGCGGCGAGGGCGCCGGATACGCCGGCGGCATCGTTTCCGCCGCGGTGGACGGTCTGCGGCAGGCGGAAAATCTCACAGCCTATATCACACAGCCGTAAAGACGGCATCGCTTCCGCCGCGCGTTGACCGGCGGTAAATATCCGGGAGACCCGTACGGTCCCCGGCAGATCAGACAGACGGAGGAATCCATGCAGCCCCCTTATGATGACAGCAATACGGGCTGGACGCGCGTCGGCGGGTCCGGTTCCGGTCAGAATATGCCCCCCGCGGGAGGCCCGGCGCAGCCCTATGGCGGCGCTCCTTCCGGCGAGGCTTATCCCGTGTACGATACGTGGCCCGCGGAGGGATACGGTCCCGGAAACGGAGCTTATCCGGAAAACGGGACCTATCCTGTGAACGGCGGTTACCCGGCCGGCGGTCCCGCGGTCCCTCCGGCGGTGGATATTCCCCCGGCGGTGGATCCCTACGGCCCCGGTTACGGTCAGCAGCCGGAACAGCCCCAGGAGGAGATCCCCTGGAACGAGCGGAACCAGACTGTCCATCAGGTGCTGGATCCGCAGGGGTATCAGATGCCTTCCACCGGCATGCAGCGGGGCAGACGCCGCAGGATGAAGCCCACCGCGGTGGCGATCCTGTGCGTGATCGCTTTTTCCCTGCTCATCCTGATCATCGTGGGGATGGTCAGCTGCATGGGCCGGGGCTGCGCCGGAACCCGGGATGAGGAAAGCGGCTACGGCCGCATCACCTACGGCAATCTGGAAGCCACCTATTCCGGCGACGCGCTGGTGGTGAGAAATGAGACCATTTTCACCCAGAACGGCATCACCGGCATCGATTATGTAGCCAGCGAGGGCAGCCGGCTGAGCAGGGGCGAGCATGTGTGCACCGTGTACACCTCGGGCTTCTCCTCCAAGGAGCTGACCACCCTTCAGAGGTACCGCGATCAGATCAAGAATTATCACAAAACGCTGCTGGAAAAGCAGACCGTGAACGATACGCGCCTCATCAGTCTGGAAAATGTGGTGCTGGCCCGGGCCGTGGAGGCCCAGACCCTGGTGCAGGGCGGCAAGGGCAACCTGATCAATCAGGAAAAACTGCTGGAAGATTCCATGCGCGACCGCATGGTGTATCTGAAGCAGAAGTTCCCGGACGATCAGAAACTCACCCGTCTGTACGAGGATGAGAATTCCCAGGAGCAGAAGATCACATCCTGGACCAAGCAGTATGCCGCGACAGCCCCCGGGCTGATCAGCTTCTATACCGACGGCTATGAGAATGTGGTCAATATGGACACCTATCTCACGCTGCAGCCCGCCCAGGTCAGGAGCATGATCACGAAGGTGCCCGAGGATCCCACCCTTACCAAGAACACGGTGTCCATTTACCGTCTGGTGAAGGAGGACCGCTGGGGCGTGCTGATGCTGTGCGACAACACCGACTGGACGCCCGAGGAAGGCTCAGTGTACCAGATGGTCATCGAGAGCTTCGAGAACACCACCGTCACCGCCCGCGTCATTTCCTACACCAAATCGGGCAATGAGATGCTGGTGCGTCTGGAAGTGCAGAACGCCTCCGAAAGCATCGGCAACGTGCTGTATCCCCGTTCCTGCCATGTGCAGCTGGGCGAGCGCGTGGATGTGCTGTGCATCCCCGCCAGAGCCCTGTACGAGCAGCTGGGCACCACGGGCTTCGTCATAGATGATCCCTACTGGGGCGATGGCCAGCTGTTCGAGGAATGCCAGATCGTCAGTGTGAACGAGAGCGTGGCCTATGTCATCCCCAAGGATAAGAACCTGGAATGGAACAATGTGCGCGTGAAACTGCGGGAGGAATAAAAATGTCTGACGAAGTGAAAACATTGTCTGACGAACCGGCCGCGGACCTGACCGGAAACAGGAAGAGCGAAGCGGAGATCCGCGCGTTCCTTGAGAAGCGGGTGAACACCGTGAGGGAGACCCTGCGCCGCGAAAGCGAAGGAAGATTTCCCGTTCCCCGGCTCATCGCCGTCACAAAGACGGTGGGCCCCGAAATGATCCTGCCCCTGAAGGAACTGGGCGTGGAGGATATCGGGGAGAACCGGGTGCAGGTGCTGCGAGAAAAACTGCCCGCGGTGAGCGGAAATTTCCGCATCCACCTGATTGGACGGTTGCAAAGAAACAAAGTTAAATATATAATAAAGGATGTATGCATGATCCACTCTGTGGATAATATGCCCCTTTTGCAGGAGATCGACCGGCAGGCGCAGATGAACGGCCTGGTGATGCCTGTGCTCGTGCAGGTGAACATTGCCGGCGAGGTGCAGAAGGGTGGCGTTGCCCCCGGTGAGGTGATGCCCCTGATCCGCGAGGGCGCGAAACTGCCCGGTGTCCGGATCAGCGGATTGATGACCATGATGCCTGTGGACGCCTCTGAGGAGGAGATCCTTCCCCTGTTCCGCGGGATGCGCGAAATGTATGAGCATCTGCGTCAGGATGCCGTTTCCGGCACGGATATCACAGAGCTTTCCATGGGCATGAGCCGGGATTATCACCTGGCGGCCCGCTGCGGCGCCACTATGGTGCGGGTGGGAAGCAGTTTATTCAAAGAATAAGAAATGCCGGCGGCAGACCCGGCGCGACCATATGAGATCATTTCCGGATACCCGGTGATCGGAGGAAAAACATGGCAGGATCTTTTGACAAACTCAAGAACTCAGCCCGTCGCATGTTTGACAGATTCTTCTTTGAGGGAGAAGCTCAGGACGGAGCAGAATATCAGGAGGAAGACCGGGCTCCCCGTCAGGGACAGCCCTATCAGCCCGTGATGTCTCAGGCCGAGGAGGGGGGAGAGCCTGTATTCACCCAGCAGACGGCGTATCCGCCCCAGCCTGTGTATCAGACTCCGCCTCAGCAGACATATCAGCAGCCGCAGCAGGCATACCAGCCGCCCCAGGAGCAGCGGCCCGCACCCGCTTTCAGCGAAGGCGGGGCGAATCCTTATGCTCCGCAGTCCGGCAGGCCTGTGATCCCGTCGCAGTTCAGCATGCAGAACGAACCGCAGCCCCGCAGCCGCCGTGCCCGGAGGGAGGATAATGTGGTGCAGTTCCCGACAGAAACGCCTCCTCAGAATACATATTTCAAACCGGATCCCGCTCCTGCACAGAACGCGGAAAGAGGAGCCAATCCTCCCGCGGGGGAGAACCGTCCGCTCTACCAGAGTTCCTATCAGCCCGGCGGCGCTCAGAACGGCCCTGTCACCAGCATCCGCATCATGAGCATCCGCAACATTCTGGATTGCCGTGCCGCCATCACCCTGCTGCGTCAAGGGGATATGGTGCTGGTGACCATGGAGAGCGTGGGGGATGCCAATGAAATGCGCCGCTTTGTGGATACCCTGTCCGGCGCCTGCTTCTCCCTGACATCCACCATTACAAAAGTGTCCCGCTACGGCACATATCTGCTGGCGCCCGTATCCATGGGCGTGTTCTGCGACAGCGCCGTCAGTCAGATGAATTCCGCCGCCCGTCCCAGGCCGCAGGCTCAGCCTCAGCCGCAGCCCCAGGAGCAGCGGCCCGCGCCCCGTCAGGCCCAGGTGCCGCCTGTGTATCAGCCGCAGGGCCGTCCCAATGAATATGCCTTCGGCGGCGCACAGCAGCAGTACGCGGAGTATATGCCTCCGCAGCCCGCGTATCAGCCTCAGCCGCAGCCCGCGCCCCAGCAGTTTTACGCCCGCCCCGCCCAGCAGGAGGCCCGCCGTCCCGTCTTTGAGCAGCAGCCCGCCGGTTACGGCTACGCGCCGGACCGCGAGGAGGATGAAGCGGCCCAGTAACGGTGCCCTCCCTGTTTCGGACAGAACGCCCCCTTGTGATACAGTGCCGATATTCGGATGAGAAGGAGAGAGAGTCATGGCAGTCACCATCAGCATGATCGAGGAAAAAGAGTTCAAAAAGAGGATGAACGGCTATGATTGCCAAGAAGTCAATGAGTTCCTGGATGAGATCTGCGATACCATGGAAAGCATGCAGAATGAGATCGCCGCGCTGCAGGCGCGCCTGCGTCAGCAGCAACAGCAGAACGCCTACACGTTCAACCGTCCCGTTCCGCCGCCCTCCCGCACTCCCGCCGTTCCGGCCGCTGTCATTCCCGAGCCCGTGATCCCCGAACCAGCGATCTATCCTCCCGTGATCCCCGAGCCGGTATTCCCCGCGCCCGGCCCGGCCGCCGGTGAGCCGCAGAAGGAACAGCAGCCCGGAGAAAACGCCGGCACCGCCACCGCCCTGCTGGTGAATGCCCAGAAGCTGTATGATTCCATGATCGAGGAGGCCCGCAGGCAGGCGGAGGAGATCCGTCAGCAGGCCGAGGAAGAGGCGGATGAGAAAGTCCGTCAGGTCAGGGAGGAGCAGCGGGAGGCCGAGGAAAAGGTGGAAATGCTGAAAGCCGCCGCCAGGGATTACCGCGAGCGCTTCCTGCGTCTGATCGAGGATCAGAAGCACATCCTGAAATCCGAGAATGAGCTGTTCGAGTAAATCTGATAAGCATAGGATCTCCGCTCCTCGTGGGCGGAGTTTTTCATACTGCCGGGCATTTTCCGGATCCCGGAGAGAAAAATGCGCGCGGAGGCGCAGGAGCCTGTCCGTTCACGCGGATCTGTGCTATAATGGGGACAGATCGAAGGCGGAAAGCCCGCAAATTCCGGTTTTTTGTCGAAACGGAGGAAATGGAGCATTGCGTATCCTGATGACGGTGTCCTATCAGGGCACAGCCTATGCCGGCTGGCAGCGGCAGAAAAACGGGCCTTCCGTGCAGGAGGAGCTGGAGAAAGCCATCCTTCAGGGCACGGGGCAGAAGATCGGTATCAACGGCGCCAGCCGCACCGATGCCGGGGTGCATGCTCTGGGCCAGCGGGCGCATTTTGATATCGATACCACCATCCCGCCGGAAAGGATGCCCTTTGTGCTCAACCGTTTTCTGCCCCGGGATATCCGGGTGCTGAGCGCGCGGGAGGTGCCGCCTGATTTTCATGCCCGCTTCTGCGCGAAAGGGAAGCAGTACTGCTACCGCATCTTCAATTCCCGTCAGGGTACGGCGCTGCTGAGAGATTTCACCTATCATGTGCCGGTGGAACTGGATGTTCCCGCCATGGAGCGGGCGGCGAAGTATCTTTTGGGGACTCATGATTTCAAGGCTTTCTGCGCCACAGGCGGCAGCGCGAAGACCACCGTGCGCACCATCCATGAAGTGTCCCTCACAAAGGAGGGAGAGGTCATCACCTTCCGTGTCCGGGGCAACGCCTTCCTGTACAACATGGTGCGCATCATCGCGGGTACGCTGGTGTACGTGGGCCTGCACAAGCTGCCGGAGGATATCATCAGCACCGTGCTGGAAGGCGGTGCCAGGGTGGATCTGGGCATTACCGCCCCGCCTCAGGGGCTGGTGCTGGAAAAAGTGTTCTACGATGAAACGGAAGCCGCGGGGGAAAGATGGTTCACCGTCTGAGAAACCGGAACCATGTATCCGTGAAGGATCTCAGGCAGACCGGCATACAGAAAGGTAAGGAAAAACGGAAAGCGGAGGAAAGCAGAATGAAGGAACCTGAAGCGAAACACATCTCCCTGACCGGTCATCACTCTTTGTTTGCGCGCGCGCTGAGCATTGCTGCTCTGTGCTGCGTGCTTTTTTCGCTCTTCTTTGCCGCGGGCGCGTCAGCTGACACGCAGGAAAAAAGCCCCTGGGGCCCTGAAGAGGAATTTGAGGATGACTGGTGGAATGACTGCACCATGATCTACACCTATTCCGGCGGCACCATCACCGTGGATACCGAGGAGGGGATGAGCGGTTTGCTCCTGGGCTACTGTGACGCGGAACGGGTTTATCTGGGAAAGCATGTGCAGTATCTGGATGTGGATTCCTGCCGGATCGGCGCCTTTTATGTGGATGAGGAAAACCCCTGGCTCACCGCCGTTGACGGCGTGGTGTTTTCCAAGGATGGAACGAAGCTTGTGCTTTATCCCTCCGGCAGAAAAAGCACGCACTATGATGTGCCCGCCGGCACGAAGGTCATTGGAAAGTATGCCTTCAGCGATGCTGTCAGCCTGCAGTCTGTCTCCCTGCCTTTGGGCCTGCAGCAGCTGGGCTGGGGCGCTTTCATGCGTACGGGCCTGACATCCGTCACTCTGCCGCCCACCGTGAAACGGGTGGGGCCCTACGCCTTCAGCAGCTGCGTCAATCTGGCCGCCTGCTCCGCCTCTCCCTCCGTGTCCTGGGGCGAGTATGCCTTCAACAACTGTCCGCTGATGGATCTGACCGCCTTTGCCGGTGATGAGGGCGGCGTGGTCCGCAAGGTGGATTATATGGAAGGCGAGGAGATCGATGAGCAGACCGGTTATATATATGAGTATATCTCCCTTGATCTGGTGGCCAGCCCGGCGAATACCACAGATATGGTCTATCTGTATGACGCACCCGACGGCCGGAAACGTCTGCCGGACCATTCCTACCGCTGCGGAGAGGTGATCTACGGGAATATCCAGGCCTGTGACAGGCTCTGGTACCGGATGGATATCAGCGAATATGATACGGATGAGAGCACAGGTGAGCTTATCCGGATCGAGAAATACGGTTATCTGCGCCGGTCCGAGGTGACGCCCTGTCCGGCGGACACCCTGTTTACAGTGCAGAGCGTCCGCCCCTCCGGTGAAAGCATCCCTGTCTACATTTCCTCAGAGGGCGGGAACGGGAAGGAGAGCTATCCGCTCAACTGGTACCGCGCCACGCTCCGCTCCCAGTACGGCGGGGACTACAGCCTCAGCAATTTCATTTACTATCTTTCCGATATCGGCTGGTGCACCGTCTGTTATCTGGATGACGGATATCCCGACGCGTACGCCGATTTCCGCGTGACCGATGCCGTCATCACCCGTGAATACACCGGGGATCACAGGACCTTCGGCATCGTGGCGGCGTCATCACCGGAGAACCGGGTGAACCTCAGGAGCACGCCATCCGCTTCCGGCGAGCGTATCGGCCGCTATTTCACCGGCACCCAGCTGGAGATCCTGGAAGAGAGAGCCGGCTGGTACCGGGTGCGGATCGGCTTCACCGAAGGCTGGATGATGAAAGAGTATGTCCGGATCGTGAGGCAGGAGAAGCGCGCGCAGTAAACGCCGGGAACGCCCCGGCGCAAGATGCCGTTTCCCCGTGATTTCAGCTTCACAAAAATATGATATGGAGGTATATCCCATGAAATTACGCAATATCACGGCTGTCATCCTCTCCGTTTTCCTCGTCCTTTCAGCGTTCCTTCCCGCCGCATTTGCCGAGGGCGGCAGCTGGGGACAGATCAATCAGGACCTGGGCAGGGGAGAGGACTGGCGGCAGATCGTGGATCCGGAAACCACCGCGTTCAGGCTGGGCACGGCGGCTCCCTGGGCGGAGGACGAGAGCGTTTCCATTATGGATTACGGCACTTATCCCTCCATTGACGGCTCCACCGTGTGCGTGCCTCTGGCCATGGAACTGGCGCGGCAGCATTTGGGACTGCCGGAGGAGGATCCGACCGGTTTTGTTTCCTTCTCCACCACGCCTTATGCCTACGAGCGGCTCATTTACGGAAAGCCCAACCCCATGAGCACCCTCCTGTCCATGAATGCTGTGATGGATCCGGCCCATCCTGTCGATCTGATCCTGGTCACCGAGCCCTCCGATGAGGAGCTGGAAATGGCGGCGCAGGAGGGCTGCGATCTCAGGTATGTTCCCTTCTGCTATGACGCGTTCGTATTTGTGGACAACACGCAGAATCCTGTCACCGGCCTGACCTCCGCCCAGATCCGTTCGATCTACATCGGCGAGATCATTGACTGGGGCGAGGTGGGCGGCACCCCCGGCAGCACCATTCTGGCCTACCAGCGGCCCAAGAACAGCGGCAGCCAGACGCAGATGGAGAACACCGTCATGCAGGGCATCCGTCCCGTGGCGGCCCAGCAGAATTACATCTCCGACGGCATGGCAGACCTGGTGCAGCAGATCGGCAATTATTCCAACGCCGTGGACGCTCTGGGCTACACCTTCCTGTACTATATCACCTCGCTGTATACCAATGACAGCATCCGTGTGCTTTCGGTGGACGGCGTGGCGCCCACCGAGGAGAACATGCGCTCCGGCGCCTATCCCTATACGGTGTCTTACTGGGCGGTTTACCGCAAGGGCGATGCCAATACCGAGGCCTTTGTCAACTGGCTCGTCAGTGATGAGGGTCAGGAGGTGGTGAAAGCCGCCGGGTATGTGACGCTGAGGTGACTGTCTGATCTGTTTTTGCGATTTCCGGGCCGGGTCGATCCCGGCCCTTTTCCTGTTTTTACGCGGCACATTCCCGATTGTTGCGAAAAACTGATCATCGCTTGCGGTCGCGCCGCGGTACGGGCTATTTCGGTTGACGAAGTGTATACAACCATGTAATATACACGCAGAAGGCCCGTTATACTGACAGAGAAATGAGGTACATCCCGATGAGTGACGCATGCAAAGCTCCTTCTCTTTTCAAGGCCTATGAGCCGTATTTCCGGATCGGCGCCGCGATCAATTCCTGGAAAACGGATGATCCCGCGTATAAAGCGCTGATCTGCCGTCATTTCAATTCCATTACGGCGGAGAATGAAATGAAGCCCGAGTCTGTGCTGGACCGTGAGGCCACCCTGAAAGCGGGGGACAGCGTCCGTACCGCGTTTGATTTTTCACGCGTGGATAAGCTGCTGGCCTTTGCCCGGGATAACGGCATCGGCGTGCGTTTCCATGTGCTGTGCTGGCACGGCCAGACCCCCGTCTGGTTCTTCACAGAAGGGTGGGAGGATGTACCTTTTGAGGAACTGGTCAAAAACGGATTCAAGGCGAATTTCGCTTCCCGGGAAACGATCCTGCAGCGTCAGGAATATTACATCCGCGAAGTGATGACCCACGTCAACAACGCTTTCCCCGGGGTGGTATACGCCTGGGATGTGGTGAACGAGGCCATCGATCCTGATCAGGGCAACGCGAAGGGTTACCGCGAGAAGAGCGCCTGGTTCGCCAATGTCGGCGCGCCGGATTTCATACTGGCCGCCTTCCGTGCCGCGAAGAAATACAAGGCACCCGGCCAGCAGCTTTATTACAATGATTACAACTGCTATGAGGACAACAAGCTGCCGCACATCCTGGATCTGCTGAAACTGCTGCAGGCGGAGGATCTGGTGGACGGCATGGGCATGCAGGGCCATCTGCTGATGGACTGGCCGTCCGTTGAGTCCTGCGAAAAGGCCGCCCGGGCGTACGGCGCCCTGGGGCTCTCCCTGCAGGTGACTGAGCTGGATATCCACTGCCCCGACGGGAGCGCCGCAGGTCAGAAGGCGCTGGCGGAAAGATACGCCGCCTACTTCGATATGCTGATCCGCCTGAAGAAGGACGGCATTGATGTGAACAGCGCCACCTTCTGGGGACTTTCCGACAGGGACAGCTGGCTGCCCGGCTTCCGCAAGAGCGAGAGCTATCCCCTGCTCTTCACCGGAGATCTTCAGACCAAGCCCGCCTATGACGCGGTGATGGCTGTGGCGGAAAAGTAAGCAAGGAAAGGGCGGGATTCCTATTCCGCCGAATGAAAAGAAAATTCATACAGAAACAGGCTTATGCAGGCCGCGCTCATCCGGGCGCGGCTTTTGTGATGACATTTTTGCTGTAAATGTGTAAAAGTATGCAGGGTCGTTTGGTTTTATTTTTTACTTGTTTTGTGTCAGAACGGCAAGTGTCGTTCTCATCTTTCCATATAGAAAAGCGCGTGTCTTTTCCGGCACGCGCTTTTTCCTGTATTCATATTTTCATCCATCGGGCATTTCTGCCGGAAGGTCTTCGCGGTTCACGTCTGATAGGTCGCCAGCAGATCCGCGTAGCGGGCAAGGATCTCCCGCAGCTGGTCGTGAGGCAGGGCATAGACGGTGTTCATGTTCCTGCCGCGCATGGTCTCCGCCGAGAGCAGGGCG
>PITV01000019.1 GCA_017577285.1 Clostridiales bacterium | reverse complement strand
TATCACAGGTGCGCGCATTTGTAAACAAGCGCAGGGGGATAAACAGGGCGGGCCTGTGAATTCTCTTTGACGGGGCGGAAGAATGATGCTATAATGAACAGGCAAAACATCCGGAAGGGGTGCGTTCATATGGACCGCAGAGAAGAGATCATTACGCTGCAGCAGCAGATCATTCGTGAACTGAACAGAAGCATGCGCCAGGTAGGTGAAGACCTGTGGGGCATGAATAAAGAACTGACCCGGGACAGGACTGCCGGAACGGTGGAGGATCCCTTTGCCGGTCTGGAGGTGCCGCCCGTATTCGGCGAGCCCCGCAGGGGCATCCTGAACCCTGCCGGAGAGGATAACGGCGGTGAGAAACCCTCGGAGGAAGCGCCTGCCGGCCTGCAGGAAGAGGAACAGCAGGAGGAAGCCGAGCCTGAGGAGGAAGAGGAAGCCGAGTCGATCGAGGACCTGAAGGCGGAGCTGAACGGATATATCGGCCTGACTGTTATCAAGGAGCAGGTGGAAAGCCTGATCAATTGGATCAATATCAATAAAAAGCGCAGCGATATGGGCCTTCCCACCCCCGACCTTTCCCTGCACATGGTGTTCTCCGGCAATCCCGGCACAGGCAAGACCATGGTCGCCAGGCTCATGAGCCGTATCTTCAAAAGCCTCGGCCTGCTGAGCAAGGGTCATCTGATCGAGGTGGACCGCAGCGGTCTGGTGGCGGGCTATGTGGGGCAGACGGCTATCAAGACGAAGGAGATCTGCGACAGCGCCAAGGGCGGCGTGCTGTTCATCGATGAAGCCTACGCCCTTACCAACCGCGGCGCCAATGATTACGGTCAGGAAGCGGTGGACACCGTGCTGAAGTGTATGGAGGACTACCGGGATGATCTGGTGGTGATCGTGGCGGGCTATATCGAGCCCATGCAGGAGTTCATCCATTCCAATCCCGGGCTGGAGAGCCGTTTCAACCGCTTCATGGACTTCCCCGATTACACGCTGGATGAAATGACGGATATTTTCGATATGCGCTGCAGACAGGGCGGCTACAGCGTGGAAGAGGACGCGAAGATCACCCTGCGGGATATCATCAGCGAGAAGAGTCAGGATGTACGGGGCTTCGGCAATGCCCGCGGTGTGCGCAATCTGTTTGAACTGGCGATCGCCGAGCAGGCGGACCGTCTGGCTGCCCTTCCTGCGGATACCGAACTGACGAAGGAACTGCTCATGACCATTACCGCCGATGATCTGATCAAAGCGGCTGAAAAGAAATAAGGCTTTTCCGGTGAGCCGGAAGAAAATATAAGAAACACCGCTGTCCGGTAAACGGGCAGCGGTGTTTTCTGTGTATGCGGATCATGAAACGGACGCCGCGGTCAAGCGGCTTTTTTTACTGCCGGCATTGCCGGAGGGGGGGGAAAAAAGTCACTCTCCCGTCAGGATGTGAAGATCGATCCGGATGACAGGTCGCACGGCGATCCATTTCACGGAGGTCCTGCTGCTGTTGGTAAGGATCGCACCGCTTTCGGCGACTGTGGCGGCCTTGCCTCTGGATGAGCCCTTGTCTTTCAGCCACCATCCGCAGATGTTTCCGTTTCCGGCCGCGAAACCGCGCTGGGCCTGGGCGATCTGTGTGGTTTCGCAGACGCGGCCCGCGTCATCGGCAAACCAGGCCCTCGCGTCGGCAACGGTCAGCAGGGAAACGGTGTCTCCGATCTCATCCGGGATCAGGACGGCTGCCTCCTCCGCGTTGAAGGCGGCAGTAGCGAATGTTCCGGTGAGCCAAGCGCGTACGCTGCTCTTTTCCCAGTCGCTGCCCTCATCGGTGTCCCAGGCCATAACGGCGGGAGCGAAACGGCAGATCAGCAGGGCGGTATCTTCATCGGAGTCAAGGATGATCCATTCCAGCGGTTCATCGTTTCCGCCGTCTTCAGTCTGTTTGAAGGCGCCGAGGGTAATGATCTTTCCGGCGGCATAGGCTCCGCCGAAAGGCATTCTGGAGATGGCCAGCAGCTCCTCTGCCGTCGCGCGCTGCTGCGAGGCGTCGGCGTAATCCCCGAGCTGCGCGAAGGCGGCGGCGGCACCCTCAAAATCGCCTGCTTCCATGAGCGCGGCGGCGGTGTCATAGGCGGCACGGTTCTCCTGCTCGATGCGGGCGCGTTCCGCCTCCTCGGCGGCGATGCGCTGCTGCTCCGCCAGCGCCTCCCGGGCGCCTGCGGCCTGCAGGGCGGCGTCATCATATTCTCCGAGGGCGTCAAAGGCAGCGGCGGCGCCTTCAAAATCGCCCGCCTCCATGAGCGCGGCGGCGGCGTCATAGGCGGCGCGGTTTTCCTGTTCGATGCGGGCGCGTTCCGCTTCCTCGGCGGCGATGCGCTGCTGTTCAGCCAGTGCTGCCCGGGCATCCGCGGCCTGCTGGGCGGCGTCTTCGAAATCTCCAAGCGCATCAAAGGCGGCAGCGGCTCCCTCAAAATCTCCCGCGTTCATCAGGGCGGCGGCAGCCGCGTAGGCAGCCTGATTTTCCTGTTCGATGCGGGCGCGTTCCGCTTCCTCGGCGGCAATGCGCTGCTGTTCCGCCATCGCTTCCCGGGCAATGGATGCCCGCAGATTGGCGTCACTGTAATCCTCCAGTGCCTCGAAAGCGACAGCGGCGCCCTCAAAATCGCCCTCCTCCATGAGCGCGACTGCGGCATCATAGGCGGCACGGTTTTCCTGTTCGATGCGGGCGCGTTCCGCTTCCTCGGCGGCAATGCGCTGCTGCTCCGCCAGCGTTTCCCTGGCGATGACGGCCTGCGCAGCCGCGTCGCCGTAACCGCCGAGCGCGTCAAAGGCCGCGGCGGCGCCTTCGTAATCGCCCGCGCTCATGAGCGCGGCAGCGGTGTTATAAGCGGCGGTATTTTCCTGCTCGACGCGGGCGCGCTCCGCTTCCTCGGCGGCGATGCGCTGCTGTTCCGCCAGTGCTTCTCTGGCGGCGGAGGCCTGCGCGGCCGCGTCGGCATAACCGCCAAGGGCATCAAAGGCAGTGGCGGCGCCTTCATAATCGCCAGCGTTCATGAGCGCGGCGGCAGCGTCATAGGCGGCACGGTTTTCCTGTTCGATGCGGGCGCGTTCCGCTTCCTCGGCGGCGATGCGCTGCTGCTCCGCCAGGGCTTCTCTGGCGGAACCGGCCCGCGCGGCGGCATCGGCGTAACTGCCGAGCGCATCAAAAGCGGCGGCGGCGCCTTCATAATCGCCGGCATCCATAAGGGCCGCGGCGGCGTTATAGGCGGAATGATCTCTGGCGGACGCGGCTTGCACGGAGGCGTCTGCATAATCGCCGAGGGCGTCAAAGGCGAGGGCGGCATCCTCATACCTGCCCTCCGCCATCATGACAGCGGCGGCGCTGTAGGCTGCTTTGTTTTCCTGCTCGATGCGGGCGCGTTCCGCCTGCTGTGCCGAAATGCTGTTAAAGGCAACGCAGATTCCAACCGCGAGGGCGATGACGGCCGCGCAGATCCCCGCGATCAGCAGCAGTTTTTCCGGCTTTTTTGCCGTTGCGCCGTTTCCGGCGGGTTCACCGGAAGCCGGTCCTTTTTTCCGCGGCGTCCGGTCCGCGGGAGTGATCGGAGCACTCTTTTCATTTCCTGCGCCGGAGCGGGAATCACGGACGATGCGGTCCAGGATGGAACCTCTTTTTTCTTCATCTGTGTAATCCGCTTCCGTCCGGGTGATCCGTCCGGGCCGGGGATCACTGCCGCGGGAGAGCAGCTCCTGCATCGATGTTCTCCGGACATCCGCTTCCTGTTCCTGCTCCGCGGGTATGGAGCGGTCCTCAACGGGCACGGGATATCCGGTGCCGAGGGCGGCGTTGATCTGATTCCACAGGCGTGTATTGAAATCCAGCCTGCTGACCGCCAGAGACGCGGCTCCGTTCAGGATGGGGGGAATATCCAGAACATTGCCGGAAGGCGTGCATATACAGACGGAGACCGCGGCGCCTTCCTGACCGTGGAACTGCAGGAACCGCTCATACAGGCTCTTCGTGTACATATCGTCCAGCTGTTTCTGATCCTCGCATAAAAGGATCAGGAAAGGAGCATTGCCCAGAGCGACAAAATTATGCACATCCCCCGCGGGGATCCCCGGAAGGACGGTATAGCTCAGACCGGCATTCCGGAACTGCGCCGCGAGCTTTTCACCGAGCGCGCGCGTCTTATCCTCTCCGCAGTCGATCATCAGAATGCTGCCGCAGGTGGCCCAGGCCACCTCCTGCTCGATCATCTGTCTGATCTGTTCCAGCCTGTCCGTTTCATGGCGCAGGTTGTTCCGGGCTTTTTCCGGTGTGTTATTCCACAGAGACGCGAAGAAGGGGGTGCTTTCGATCTGCTGGCCGATGCGGCGGTAGAATACCGGGTCGCCTTCCTGCGTATAGCGCACCCGCAGATCGCACAGGAACCGCTCCCACAGCAGACCGCTGTTTCCGGGCTCCTTCGCGAGCTGCTCGTCCAGCTGTTCTGTTTCCTGCTCGAACAGATCGTTCGCGGAGAGAGAAGCGTTCAGCAGCCTGCGCATGCGGCTGCGGCCCTCCTCTCTGCTGAGGTAGTTGACAGAACTGCAATGGCTGCACGCGGGGGCGGTATCGCCCTCCGCATAGGTAAATTCCTGTCCGCAGTTATAGCAGATTATTTTCGGCATAACAGTATACCTTCCCCAATGAAATATCTTTAATGAAATGTCTTTGTCTGAACAGATCTGAAATATTCCATACCTGCTCATTATTATCATACCACATAATCCGCTCTCTATCAATGCTTTCAGCTGTTCAGTGTCCGGACATTTGCGTCAGGATATGCTGAAAAGGACGGATCTTTCTCAAAAAAAAACAGCCCCCGCCTTCATCAGGCGGGAGCTGTGTGAAACGGGGATCATATCCTCCCCCGCGGGGGAGGGATCCGCGTCCGTTTTACCGGTCCTCAGCAGGCATCGTCATCATACTGGGGAGCGGGGGTGATTTCGACATAGTTCACACCGTCATCCTCGACAGCGGCGCCGTCATATTCGGGATATACGGGCTCGGGATCGGGACGGTTCATCAGTTCGGTCAGCGCGGTGCGGTAAGCGGTATACTCGCTGGAATTGGTCCAGTAGCGGGACAGCTTGTGGGTGCCGGTCACATAATCACGGTAGGTCACGTGATTGCAGACGAACAGCAGCACATTGGTATCACCTTCCAGATCGTAGCGGATGGAAATGGCCTGGCCGAAAGCAAAATTGCGGGGAGCGGCATTGTTTTCCACGGCATACTGGGTCACTTCGCTCATGTCATGGAAGAAGGTCATGTATTCACTGAGGGTCTCGGTGTTTCCGCCGGCGGCTTCATAATAGTTCTTGAAATTGACGAACACATAGTCTCCGCTGACAGTAACGGTGATCTTGCCGATGATGTACATATTGCCGGCCACATAATCGAATTCCTGATCGCCCTGAATGCTCAGATCGATGGGGAGGACATGATACCACTTGGTGGTGATGGGGTTGTTCATGTCTCTGAGGGGAAGACCGGCGACGCAGGCGGTGTTGTTGCTGTACCATTCGCCCTTTTCCACGGTGATGGTGTCATCCTTCTTGTGATAGGTCAGGAACAGGCTGTAATCTTCCTTCTTGCCGTCCATGGACACTCTCATCACATACTGCTCGGTGCTGGACTTGGCGTTGGGCAGCTCCTCATCGAAGTCCAGCTTCCATTCCACCTTGTCACCGGCGGAAACATTGCGGCTCTCGGTCTTGACGACGGCCTTGTCCTTCGTGTAATTGAGCACGGTCAGCTCGAT
This sequence comes from Clostridiales bacterium, assembly GCA_017577285.1. Taxonomy (GTDB): domain Bacteria; phylum Bacillota; class Clostridia; order Christensenellales; family Aristaeellaceae; genus ZC3RG03. The sequence continues at coordinate 15,637 of PITV01000019.1, read as the reverse complement.
CACACCGGAGGTGGTGGACTTGATGGTGGTCACCAGGCATACGGCGCTTCCGTTGCGCTTGATGACGATGTCCTGTCTGTTGCCCTTGGAATCCCGGGGCACATCGTTTTCAAAGTTGCTCGCGGCCATGGCGGGGGCCAGGGACAGCAGCAGGCACAGGCCGAGGACCAGCGCCAGGATCCGTTTGATGTTCTTCATATGATCTATCTCCTTTTGTTTTTGCTTACCGTGTTCCGGCATAAGCATTATAGCATCACACCGCGCGATTTGAAAGCCCCCCGCGGGTGATTTTACAAACGTATCATCTTCCGGGGGCGCGCGGCGATATGTTATACGACGGAACGGGGAAAGGGGACAGCGGATGCTGAAAACTGTTTCAGGGCAGAATTAAATATTGCCAACACGCCGGATGTGGTGTAAAATCTGCCTGTATACAGGATATGAAACGAAACGGGGGAGAACGGCATGGCTGAAAAACGCAAGAGAAAATGGGGAGACCGCAAGGACGCTTTCCGGGTGAGGGATATCACCGGACTCAATACCATCATGCCCTATGTGATGCCCAACAGGGCGGATTCCGAGGTATGCCTGATGGATGAGATCGATGTTACCGAACTGCTGAAGTATATTGAGAAAAAGAACGCGGAGCATCCCAACTACAAGACCACCATCTTCCACTGCATCGTGTTTGCCATTGCAAAAATGCTGAACGAGCGTCCCAAGATGAACCGCTTCATCCAGGGCCGCCGCCATTATCAGCGCTATGACATCATCATGAGCTTCATGGCCAAGCGCCGCTTCAAGGACGGCGCCGATGAGGCCTTCATGAACGTGATCCCGAAGGCGGATGACACGCTGGACAGCATCAGCCACAGGATCTACGGCGATATTACGGAAATGCGCAAGAGCGAACATTCCACCGGCGGCATCGATGCCAGTGTGGACACCCTGGCGAAGCTGCCCCGCTGGATCCTGATGCCCGCCACCAAATTCCTGCGCATCCTGGATTTCTGGGGAAAGAACCTTACGGCGGTCACCACCGGGGACAGCAATTACAGCTCTGTGCTGCTGAGCAATCTGGGCAGCATCAAGTGCCCCAGCGTGTATCACCACCTGAACAATTACGGCTCCAACAGCTTCATGGTCACCATCGGCACCATCCACAAGGAAGAAAAGCTGATGCCTGACGGTTCGAAGGAGATCCGGGATGTGGTGGATTACGCCGCCACCATCGATGAGCGCATCGCGGACGGCTTCTACTTTGCCCGCAGCCTGAAACTGGTGAAATATCTTTTCTCCCATACGGAGCTGCTGGAGCAGCCCTTCGGCGCTCCCTCCGGCTTTGACTACGAGAATTCCGTGAATGTTTGATCCGTCCGCTGACCGGTAAGTGCGGAAAGCATATGAAAAGGACTCCGTGCGGAGTCCTTTTTCATTCCCTTTTTAAGGGTATGCGATCAGGCCAGAACCTCGGTATCGTTGTCCACACCCTGCTCATCCACATTGCGGATGGCCCAGCGGGCGAATACCATTTCAGTCTTGGTGATGCCGACAGCCAGGGTGATCATGTCATCCTTGATGCTGGTAACAGTGCCGTAGATGCCGCCGATGGTGGTCACACGGTCGCCGGGCTTCAGAGCGTCCAGCATGGCCTTTACCTGCTTTTCCTTCTTCTTCTGGGGACGGATGAGCAGGAAGTAGAAGACCACGACCATCAGAACGAGGGGGAGGATCAGGGTGAGAGTGCCGGCCAGACTGCCGTCACCGCAACCGACCATTTGCTGTTGACCGTCGCCTGCAGCGGCGCCCTCAGCAACAGCGGTGGAAATACCGAAAAGGAAATCGAACATAAGGGAAAAACCTGCCTTTCAAATAATGGGTACTGCAGTATTATAGCGGAAAACGCTCCGCTTGTAAAGAGTATAATCTGTGCAAAGCGCGGGAGGAATGATCCGGCCCCGCTCAGGACCCGTGGTACAGCTTTTTGGTCTGGTACTGTGGATCGCAGGTCAGGTTGACTTCCAGACGGCGGAAGATGTTGTCATCCGCCTGGGGAAGGATGACGGTGGAATGCACTTCGCAGCCCTTCAGCCGGGGAAGCTGCTCCATGGCGAGCTTCGCGGCCTCATCGGTGGCGGCGCAGATGGACAGGGCCACCAGCACCTCATCGGAGTGCAGCCGGGGATTGTGATTGCCCAGATATTCCAGCTTCAGCTTCTGCATGGGCTTGATGACGGCGGGGGAGATCAGGTGGCGGTTCTTGTGGATGCCAGCCAGCTTCTTCAGCGCGTTCAGCAGCACCGCGGCGCTGGGCCCCAAAAGGGAGGATGTTTTGCCGGTGATGACGCGGCCGTCGTCCAGCTCAATGGCAAGGGCGGGGGCGCCGGTCTCCGCTGCGCGGTCCCGGGCGGCCTGGATGCAGGGGCGTTCGGCGTCGGTGATGTGGCACTTCTGCAGCAGCAGCTGGATCTTGGTGGCTTCCTCGCCGTCCGCGTGGCCCTTGCGCTGGGCGCACTTGGCGCTGTACCAGCGGCGCAGGATCTCCTTGCGTCCGGCGGCGCGGCACACATCATCATCCACGATGCAGCGGGTGATCATGTTCACGCCCATGTCCGTCGGGCTCTGGTAGGGGGAGGTGCCGTAAATATGCTCGAACAGCGCCTTCAGCACGGGGAAGATCTCCACGTCGCGGTTGTAATTCGTGGCGGTCTTTCCGTAGGCTTCCAGATGGAAGGGATCGATCATATTGAAGTCGCCCAGATCGGCCGTGGCGGCCTCATAGGCGATATTGACGGGATGGCTCAGGGGCAGATCCCAGATGGGGAAGGTCTCGAACTTGGCATAGCCGGCTTCCACGCCCCGCTCGTGCTCGTGGTAGAGCTGGCTGAGGCAGGTGGCCATCTTTCCGCTGCCGGGGCCGGGAGCGGTCACCAGCACCAGGGGACGGGTGGTCTCGATATATTCATTGCGGCCGTAGCCCATGGGGGAAACGACGGTCATCACATCGCTGGGATAGCCGGGGATGGGGTAATGCCTGTATACGCGCACGCCCAGATCCTTCAGACGGCTCATGAAAGCGGATGCGGCGGGCTGCTCCATGTACTGGGTGAGCACCACGCTGCCCACATACATGCCGATGCCCCGGAAGGCATCGATCAGACGCAGCACATCGGCGTCATAGGTGATCCCCAGATCGCCACGGACCTTGTTCTTCTCGATGTCATTGGCGTTTACCGCGATGATCAGTTCCTCCTGATCCTTCATCTGCAGCAGCATCTGCACTTTGCTGTCGGGACGGAAGCCCGGCAGCACGCGGCTGGCGTGATAATCGTCAAACAGCTTGCCGCCCAGCTCCATGTACAGCTTGCCGCCGAACTGCTGGATGCGCTCAAGGATATGCTCGCTTTGAAGCCTGGTGTACTTGTCATGATCAAAGCCGATCTTCATGTTTTTATCCCCCATATTTCATCTGAAAAGCAGTGAGCAGGGTCACAGGGTCCTTCACAAAAACATGAGCCATTATAGCATAACGGCCATTCCCGTACAAGACGGAATGAGCGTATTTTGCGGGATATTTTTTGTATCTTTTTGTATACATTTTCCGCGCGGGTCCGCGGACCGGAAACGGCTGCCCCGGCGGGATGCTTTCACATGACACGTATGCGCCGGTACGCTCTTTTTACAGGCGCGTACGCCGTTCTTTCCTTTGACATGCCGGCTGTTTCGCGCTATAATGTAAACAGGAGAGCATGCCCCTGCGGCGGCTTTCCCCGAATGCGAAAGGAAGTGAGTGCTGTGGAGGAGGACCGTCTGGTCATGCCGGGCCAGAGAACGGAGGATGAGGATGTCTCCCTGCGCCCCAAACAGTTGAAGGAATATGTGGGTCAGGAAAAGGTGCGCTCCAGCCTGGAGGTATATATCCAGGCTGCTCTCGCGCGTCATGACGCACTGGATCATATGCTGCTCTACGGCCCTCCGGGGCTGGGCAAGACCACGCTGGCGGCCATCGTGGCGGCGGAGATGGGGCAGTCCATCCGCGTCACCAGCGGCCCCGCCATCGAGAAGCCCGGGGATCTGGCTTCCATCCTGACCAATCTGGCGCCCGGCGATGTGCTCTTTATCGATGAGATCCACCGTCTTTCCCGCTCGGTGGAGGAAGTGCTTTATCCCGCCATGGAGGATTACGCGCTGGATATCATGATCGGCAAGGGCCCCACTGCCCGCTCCATCCGGCTGGATCTGCCTAAATTCACCCTGATCGGCGCCACCACAAGGGCAGGACGGCTGTCCGCGCCCCTGCGCGACCGTTTCGGCATCACGTTCCGGCTGGAAATGTACAGCCCCGAGGAGCTGTGCCGCATCGTATCCCGCAGCGCCGGCATCCTGAATGTGCAGTACGACCGGGACGGTTTGATGGAGATCGCCTCCCGCAGCCGCGGCACCCCCCGTATCGCCAACCGCATGCTGAAGCGCGTGCGCGATTATGCTCAGGTGCGCTATGACGGGCGCATCACCCTGGATGTGGCCCGGGAGGCGCTGGATATGATTGATGTGGATATCCTGGGTCTGGACCGGGTGGACCGGGCCGTGCTGGATGCCATGATCAGCAAGTTCGGCGGCGGTCCCGTGGGGCTGGACACCCTGGCGGCGGTCACCGGCGAGGATGCCGTGACCATCGAGGATGTATACGAGCCCTACCTGATGCAGCTGGGATTCATCATGCGCACGCCCCGCGGACGTATGGCAACCCCCGCCGCGTATGAGCACATGGGCAAGAAGCCGCCCGAGGGCTACGCAACGCCCGAGACCGTGCAGACCTCCCTGCTGGAGGAGTGAACGGCATCCGCGGTGATGCATGAGTTTTTTCCGGATATCCCCGGCAACGATAATGTATGATGTGAGGAATGAGAAAATGCTGGAATTCAAGTTTGACACGCAGCTGCTGATCGAAGGTCATGATCTGGATGAGGATGTGATCCACGATTATTTCATGGAGCATTTCAAGGGCGACTGCCTGCTGGCTGTGGGCGATGATGAGCTGATCAAGGTGCATTTCCATACCAATGAGCCCTGGAAGGTGCTGGAGTACTGCGCCTCTCTGGGAGAGATCTATGATGTGGTGGTGGAGAACATGGAGCGCCAGGAGGAAGGCCTGAAGGGCTGACACCGGGATGAAAAAGCGTCGCGGAGCCGTTTACTGTGTGCGGAGGGGAAAAATTCCGGCTGCACCGCGGGGCGGCGCCGCATGAAGATCAAAGCCCTCTGATTCAGAAAGAAGGAGTATTTTACGGTATGAAGCGGATCATTTCTCTGATTCTTATTTTAGCCTCGGTCCTGCCCTTTGCCGCCTGTTTGGCGGAGCCCGACGGCAACGATCCGGCAGGCTGGTTCGCGCAGGATCTGTTCTATGATGAAATGATCACTGTTCCGACAGGTCAGACCTTCGCTTATTATTCTCAGAAGGATCCCCTGTGGTACAACCTCTGGTTTGAGGAAAGAAGGTCCAAGCGCCACCGCCTGTTCGGCTGGGGCGGCTGCTGCTGCACATCCGTTGCAATGGCGCTCAGATGCGTGCTGGAGGATGATGAGATCCTTCTTGTGAAGGATGTGCTCAAAACGCCTGTCGCTTTCTGCGTATGCTCCATCAACACCTATCAGTGTCAGGACAGGCACCCCCGCTATGAACTGACAACGCAGGAGGAATATCTGAAGCTCCTGCCTGTCATCATGGCGGATATCGCCTGCGGGAACAACAAAAAGGACATCGTATCCCGCACGGAAACGGGAACGGGCTTCGGCTATCTGGAAGCTTTCACCGGGCCTCTGGGCATCAAGTGGCACACCACAAAATCCTGGGATGAGGCGGCTCAGGCGGTGGCGGATGGAAAAGGCGTCATTTGCCGCGCGGAGGCGAACAGCCCCTTCACCACCAGCGGGCACTGGCTGTTCTATGCCGGCTCCGATGAGGATAACGAGTATTTCCTGGATCCTATGACACGGGATGAGTACACCAATGACCGGCGCAAGATCATCAAGGTGATCTATCAGGGGCTGGTCTATACCGAGAAAGCAAAGAGGAATCAGCTGGATATCGGGCTGTTTATCATCATTGAAAAGGATCCGGACGCGGCTGTCTGACGGCAGACTGCTTCCGGCACGGATAACAGAAAGCAAACAAAAGCGGCGGGCATGCATCCGTATGCCCGCCGCTTTTTATATTGCGCTGTTCAGAAGCCGCTGTATCAGTTCTTGCGGTCTGTGTAATCCACCTGCCACACCTCGCCGTCGGTATAGAAGTGGAGCGGATGGTTTTCGGTGAAGTAATAGGTCTTGATGCGGTAGTCCTTCATCTGCTGCACAGCGCCGCCGGCCGTGCTGCGGCCGCTGGTGATGACATACATGGTGGCGCCGACTTTTTCAAGGAACTTCGCCTGCATGTTGGCATAGCCGTGGTGCGGCCAGTTGATCAGCTCCGCGCTGATATCATCCGGATTATCCTTTGCAAACAGCACGCGCTGACAGTCGCGCTGGATATCACCGGTGAAATAGGCTGTGCGGCCCTTGAAATTGAGAATGACGCCCAGAGAGCAGTTGTTGATCTCCCACTTGGGATCGTCCCGCTGAATGAAACGCAGCGTCAGATCGCCCAGCTCGATCACTTCGCCGTTTTCCCGGCGCTCCCAGGGGATGTTCAGCTCCTGGCATTTCATATACATTTTGTTCTGCAGAGGTTCACGGGCATCCTTCTCGGCGAAACCGGTGATGAAGGTGCCCACCTCATATTCCTCCACCAGCCAGAAGAAGCCGTGGATGTGGTCATTGTCCGGATGGGTGTTGATGCAGTAATCGATCTTTTTGATCCCCAGATCATCGATCACCTTTCTCAGCTTGGGGTACTGATCCCTCGTGCAGGAATCGATCACGATGACGGTACCGCCGCAGACGATCACGGCGCCGTTGCATCCGTTGATGGGGGGAAAGTAAATATCCAGCGTATCCGCGTCCGCGGGGATGCGGCTTTCTTCTTCGCCCTTGCGCAGGTCAACGAGGGTCACTTCCGCCAGCGCGAAACTCATCAGAAGGATGAGGCCCAGCAAAAATGCAGCGGTTCTCTTCAACATGGATCAGTTCCTCCTTTACAGTCCTCCGGAATTTGCTCCGGAGACCGCATACTGCCATTCAGCATACCAATTCAGCGGATGTTTGTCAAGGATGAATGTCCCTTCTCCGGGGTGACAAACGGGCCGCGGTATGGTAAAATACAGCTGTATTCAGTGAGTATTGCGAAAGGTGAGACCGGAAATGTCCAGCAGACTGATCATAGACTGCTGCCCCCGGGAGGAGGATTCCGCCACCCGGCGGCTGTACCGCGCGCATCCGGAGTTTGACGCCGCGGACAATGAGATACTGTACCTGTCCCGGAAGGAGCTCCTGCCCCTGTCCGGCGTGGAGGCGGATGCCCGGGCAAGGCTTTCCGCGCTGGGCCCGGAGGCCATGAACGGGCCGCTCTTCGATCTTGCGCGGCAGTTTGCCGCGACGGAGGAGATATGGATCGCGGCGCCTTACTGGGATCTGTCGTTCCCGTCTCTGCTGAAGGTGTATCTGGAGCGGGTGTCGGTGGTGGGGGTCACCTTCTGTTATGAGGATGATCCGGGCATTCCGAAGGGGCTTTGCAGAGCGCGGAGGATACGCTATTTCTGCACCGCCGGCGGTCCGGTGCTGCGGCCTCATCAGGGCGTGGAATATGTGAGAGCGCTGGGGGCCATGTTCGGCATCCCGCAGGTGGAGGAATTCACTGTGGAAAATATGGATACGGATCCCCGGGGACGGGATGCCGTGCTGACGGAGGGCATTTCCCGCATGCGGGAAGGAATGAAGTGAGACAGGATGGAGAAGACTGAGATGGACGTGCTGGAATGTATCGCCGCGAGGCACAGCTACCGGGGAGCGTATACGGGCGATCCGGTGCCCCGGGAAGACCTGAAAAAGATCATGAAGGCCGGGCTTGCCGCGCCTTCCGGCTGCAATAAACAGACAGCGGCCCTCATCGCGGTGGATGACGCGGAGCTGGTCGAAAAGATCAAGGGCGTGATCGACCCGCCTGTGGCGCGGACGGCGCCGGCGTTCATCTGTGTGCTGACCCGGCGGATATGCGCCTGCAGGGACAGATGCTTCGCGGTGCAGGATTATGCCGCGGCGATCGAAAATATGCTGCTGGCGATCGTGGAGCTCGGATATCAGAGCTGCTGGTACGAGGGGCATATCACGGATGAGGACAGGATCTGCGACAGGATCGGGCAGATCCTGAATGTTCCCCCGGAGTATGATCTGGTGTGTATCCTGCCGGTGGGAAAGGCGGCGGAAAAAGCGGTGCCGCCGAAGAAAAAGGCGTTTGATGAAAGGGCGTTTTTCAACGGGATTCAGGTGAGGAATGCCCGCGGATGACAGAAGAACGATACGGGAGGTGTCCCCTGTGCATGATGTGCTGAAAGGGAAAAAGGTCATTTTCTTTGATGTGGGGAATACGCTGGACAGGCCGGCCTCTGGCAACTGGATGTTCACGCGGAGATTTCTTGAACTGGCGGGGGAAAGGTTCAGATCCTGCACGCGGGAAAGGGTCGTGCAGGCATGGAACGAGGGGCTGAGGTATCTGGCAGATAACCACCTGATCCGGGATACCGGTGAAGAATGCGACCGGTTCGTCCGCTACTACACCATCCTGTCCGACCGGCTGGATCTGGGCTTTACCGCGGAAAACACGCTGGAGATCGCCCGGGACCGCGCCTTCAATATGGACAATTACATCCTTTATCCGGATACGAAGCGGGTGCTGACCGGACTGAGCGGTTCCTTCCGCATGGGGATCATTTCGGATACCTGGCCCAGCATCGAACAGCAACTGACCGCGCTGGGGATCCGGCAGTTCTTTTCCTTCACCACCTACAGCTTTGAACTGGGCGTGTTCAAGCCGGATCCTCGCATGTTTGAGGACGCTCTCTCCAGGTGCGGCTGCCCGGCGGAGGAGACGGTGTTCATCGATGACGGCCCCCGCAATGTGGAAGGCGCGGCGAAACTGGGGATCACTCCTGTTCTGATCGCGGCGGACGGGGATCCCGGCGAGGATGTGCCGTATACGAAGATCCGCTCCCTTTCCGAGCTGCTCTGACCGGATGGAGGGGATGAGTCTTGTTCGATATGATCTTTTCCGGTGCCGTTGCGGGCGTCTGCGCGCTGACCGCGATCCTCATCGGCATATGGCAGTATAAAAGCAAAACGCCCGCCGGGTTTTACACCTTTGAAAAGCCGCTCACGGAGGATGATGTATCCGATGTGAAGATGTGGAACAGAAAACACGGCGTCATGTTCATGCTGTACGGCGCTGTCATCCTGATATCGTGGGCTGCCATGCCGCTGTCGGGAGGCAGTGAGTGGGGATATGCCGTGTCCTTTTCCGGCATCCTCCTTCCTGTTCCGTTCATGCTGCTGTACCACAGAAAACTGGTAAAACAGTACAGAAACTGATAACGGTCCTTATACGGGCTCCGGAGCATGATCCGGAGCTTTCTGTTTCCGGCGGCACCGGGCTGTGAAACATACCCCGAAAATACAAAATCTTCTTTTTCCGGAGGGGTAAAACGGTTGAAAACACGGGGCCCTTCGTGTATAATCTGTATCCGGCGGGATGACCGCGAGTTCATTCGGGAGGTATGAGTATGATTTCCTGGAAAAATCTGGACACACTGGAAAGCTATGACGCGCTGGACGCGGGAGAATTTTGCCTGAAGGACGCCATGTCCGGCGAAAACGGCGCCGCGCGCGTAAAGAAATACACCGCGAAAATGGCGGCGGGCATGGATTTCAACTATGCCGCCCGTCCCGTGGATGACGGGATCCTTGAACAGCTGAAAAAACTGGCTGAGGAAGCGCAGCTGAGTGAGAAATTCGCCGCCCTGTACAACGGCGAAGTCATCAACACCGGCGAAAAGCGCATGGTGCTTCATCATATGACCCGCGGTCAGCTGGGAGATGCCGTCACCGCTGATGGCGCGGACAAGCGCGAGTTCTATCTGGCGCAGCAGAAGGCTATCGCCGCCTTCGCTGACAGGGTGCACAGCGGCGAGATCACCAATGCCGCCGGCGAAAAGTTCACAACGGTCGTGCAGATCGGTATCGGCGGAAGCGACCTGGGCCCCCGCGCTATGTATCTTTCCCTGGAAAACTGGGCGAAAAAGAATAACACCTTCTATATGGATGCCCGCTTCATCAGCAATGTGGATCCCGATGACGCCTCCGCCGTGCTGAACGGCATCGATGCCGCGAAGTCCATCTTCGTGCTGGTGAGCAAATCCGGCACTACTCTCGAGACCCTTACCAATGAAGCCTTCGTGAAGGATGCCCTGAAGAAGAAGGGACTTGATCCCGCGAAGCACATGATCGCCGTCACCAGCGAAACCTCGCCCCTGGCCAAGAGCAGCGATTATCTGGCGGCCTTCTTCATGGATGACTACATCGGCGGCCGTTATTCCTCCACTTCCGCTGTGGGCGGCGCTGTGCTGAGCCTGGCTTTCGGCGGCGATGTGTTTGCGCGCTTCCTGAACGGTGCGGCCGAGGAGGACAAGCTGGCGGCCACACAGGATGTGCTGGATAACGCCGATATGCTGGATGCCCTCATCGGCGTGTACGAGCGCAACATCCTGGGCTATCCCGCCACTGCCGTGCTGCCTTATTCCCAGGCGCTTTCCCGCTTCCCCGCGCATCTGCAGCAGCTGGACATGGAAAGCAACGGCAAGTCTGTCAACCGCTTCGGCGAGCCTGTGGATTATGTGACCGGCCCCGTTATTTTCGGCGAGCCCGGCACCAACGGCCAGCACTCCTTCTATCAGCTGCTGCACCAGGGCACCGATATCATCCCCCTGCAGTTCGTGGGCTTCAAGGCTTCCCAGATCGGCAACGATGTGGATATCCAGGGTTCCACCAGCCAGCAGAAGCTGTGCGCCAATGTGGCGGCGCAGATCATGGCTTTTGCTTGCGGCAAGCAGAGCGATGACCTCAACAAGAATTTCGAGGGCAACCGCCCCTCTTCCATCATCATCGGCGAACAGCTGACCCCCGAAGCCCTCGGCGCCCTGCTGGCGCACTTCGAGAACAAGGTGATGTTCCAGGGCTTCCTGTGGAATGTGAACAGCTTCGATCAGGAAGGCGTGCAGCTGGGCAAGGTGCTGGCAAAGCGTGTTCTGGCGCATGAGACCGACGGCGCTCTGCGTGCCTACAGCGACCTGCTGAATATCTGATAAAACCGCTGATAAAACATCACAGATCTGTTTTCATATAAGAGGCGTATCCTTTAGCAGAGGAATATGCCTCTTGTTTTTATGCCGTGTCACATATTTCCGGATCCACAGCCTTGCCGGAGATGAAGTGTGCCGGTTCACGCGCTTCTTCTTGATAATCTCATGGCTTCGTGATAGAATTATCTCATTGATCAAGAAAATATGAGGGGGATCATTTATGTTTGATGATATCGGCAATAAAATAATGAATTTGACGAAGATCGTTTGTACAATTCTTATTGTGCTCAACTGCATTGCGGGTCTGGTCGGCTTTATCGGCTGTCTCATATCCGGGAGTGTGGGGGCTGCTTTTATCTGTCTTCTTGGAGGGGTGATCGGCTGTCTGTTCGCGTGGATCAGTGGATTCCTCATGTACGGACTGGGTCAGCTGATCGATGATACACACGCCATCCGTATGAGGGATGTCATGTATGGCAGCACGAACAGAGATGACCATGTTTCGATAACTCCTGCCGGCGGGAATTCTGCCGCCGCGAAAACTCCGCCGCAGGCGGCTGCATCAGGCCGGAGACCTCAGCAAACAGCAGAGGCCGGTCAGAAAATACAGCAGGCGATTTTGCCTGTTGTACAAAAACAATCTCGTGAGGAAATATATTCCTCATGTCATGAACCGGGCAAATCCATAACGTTTGGCAGTTATCCGCAAAATACGACGGACAAGGATCCGGTCGAATGGCTGGTGCTCGATTATGACGCGGCTTCAAAGCGGACATTGCTGATAAGCCGTTATGCACTTGATTGTAAACCATACAATGGCAGTGCAGAAAGTGTTACATGGGAAACCAGTGCTGTGAGAAAGTGGCTGAATACTGCATTTCTGAATGAGGTATTCAATGCCGATGAACAGAGGGAAATACTGTCAGCAAATGTGAATAACGGCCAGGACCAGGGCTTCACAGAATATGACACTTCCGGTGGAAATGATACCGAGGACAAGGTTTTCCTGCTGAGTTATGCAGAGATAATGAAATATTTCGGAAACAGCAAAAATTGTATGTGTGTGCCGACGCCCCATGCCATCGGACACGGGGCGTATGTGAGCAGTGAAAACATGCTCAATGGCAAGGCTGCATGCTGGTGGTGGCTGCGGTCGCCCGGATCTTCTGCAGCTTCCGCTTCGATCGTGGGAAGTAACGGAAAGTGTTACAGCCGTGTTGCTACTTACAACAGTTTTACAGTCCGCCCTGCTTTCTGGCTCGAACTGCCCGACAATTGATATCTGCTCAATAAAATTAAGCGGTGCTTCCGGCAAGGGAGCACTTCTTTTTGCGTTTGATCAGCCGGTGTCTGTAAAAACTCATTCTTTCAACCGGTCAAAAACAGAAAAAACGCCCGATTCTCGGGGATTTCGGGACACAAATCGCAAAAAAATACTGGCGAAAATGAAAACACTATGCTATAATACTGGCGCAAGCTATGTGCAATGGGAGGAAATGCAAGCGGATGAGCAGGGTTCAAAAGCTGTTTGACGAAGTGAAACTGGCTGATAAGCAGGCCGTTTTGCTGACCAAGCCGTCCAATATTTTCTACATCAGCGGCTTCACCGGAGAGGGCTGTCTGCTGCTGACAAAAGGTTTGCAGGCCATCATCACCGATTTCCGTTACACCGAACAGGCGGAGCGTCAGGCTCCCGGGTTCTCGGTGCATATGATCGGGAACGGCGTGAGCCATATGGATCTGGCTTACGGGCTGATGAAGGATGAGGGGATCGGATCCCTTCTGTATGAGGATGACGAGTTTACCGTCCGCTCCTTTGAGAAGACAAAATCCGTCATGGAGGGCATCGCCTTCGAGAGCATCCGGAACGCTCCCGAAAAGGTGCGCGAGGTGAAGGATGACGGCGAGATCGCCCTTATCGAGGAAGCGTGTGATATTTCCTGCCGCGCCTTTGACTGGCTGCTGGGTGAACTGAAGCCCGGCATGACCGAGATCGAAGCCCGGCTGAAACTGGATTTCAAAATGCTGGAACTGGGCGGTGACGGGCTGGCCTTTGATACCATCGTGGCCGGCGGCGAGAACGGCAGCCTGCCTCACGCCATCCCCGGACAGCGGAAATTCCAATTGGGCGATATGATCACCTTTGACTTCGGCGCCAAGAAGGGCGGCTACTGCGCGGATATGACCCGCACTGTCGCTCTGGGACAGCCGAAGGATGAAATGCGCAGGATCTACGATATCGTGCTTCAGGCGCAGGAGACCTGCGAGGCCCTGCTTGCCCCCGGAAAGAACTGCCGGGAGGTCGACAGGGTCGCCCGCGATATCATCGACAACGCCGGCTACAAGGGCCGTTTCGGTCACGGCCTCGGCCATGCTGTCGGCATCGACATCCACGAAAGTCCCCGGCTTTCTCCCGCCTGTGACGCCACGCTGGTCACCGGCCACACCATGACCGTGGAGCCCGGCATTTATGTGCCCGGTCTCGGCGGCGTGAGGATCGAGAACACCTGCGTCATCACCGCTGACGGCGGACGCACCCTGGTTCATGCACCAAAGGATCTTGTCATTCTGTGACGGGCCTTTCGCAATAAACAATCTACTCAACAAGTATTGGAGGAACACACATTATGATCACTGCAGGCGATTTCAAAAAGGGCATTACCGTAGAATGGGACGGCGGCGTATGGAACATCGTTGATTTCCAGCACGTGAAACCCGGCAAGGGCGCTGCCTTCGTACGCACCAAGATCAAGAACGTCATGACCGGTGCCGTCGTTGAGCGCACTTTCAACCCCACCGACAAGATGCCCCGCGCCATCATCGAGACCAAGGAAATGCAGTACCTGTACAATGACGGCGATCTGTACTACTTCATGGATCCCGAGACCTACGAGCAGATGCCTCTGGGCAAGGACGCCGTGGAAGACGCCATCGTTTTCGTGAAGGAAAACACCAATGTCACCATCCGCTATTTCAAGGGCCAGGCTTTCTCCGTGGAAGCTCCCAACTTTGTTGACCTTGAGATCGCCAAGACCGAACCGGGCTTCAAGGGCGATACCGCCACCAACAACTTCAAGCCCGCCACCACCGAGACCGGCTACGAGCTGCAGGTGCCCCTGTTCATCAACATCGGCGATGTCATCAAGATCGACACCCGCACCGGCGAGTATCTGAGCCGCGCCTGATCGTTTTTCCGCACAGGAAAAGGAGAAGAATCATGAGTGATATTTCCGATCGTATCTCTTATCTGAAGGGTCTGGTGGAAGGCCTGAACCTGGATATGGACAAGCCCGAGGGCAAGATCCTGGACAAGGTGATGGACATCCTGGGCGCCATGAGCGATGAGCTGGATGAGCTGCGCAAGGACCATGAGGAACTGGATGAGTATGTGGAATCCATCGACGAGGATCTGAGCGAGATCGAAGAGATCGTGTACGGCGATGAGGATGAAGATGAGTGCGGCTGCGGCTGCGGTCATTGCCATCATGAGGACGAGGACGAGGATGACGAGGACGGCGTGGTGGAATACACCTGCCCCCATTGCGGCGAGGAAATGACCTTCGAAGTGGATGATTTCGACTTTGATGATGATTATCTGTGCCCCAACTGCCATCAGCCTCTGTTCCCCGGCGCCGAAGAGGATGATGAGGAAGAGGACGGAGAGGATAAGTAAGCTTCCGCCTCCGGAAGATCTTCCGTTCTGAACGGACATACAAAAACCTCCGCGTGAAAGCGCGGAGGTTTTTGCTTGCGCGGGAACGGACGGGTTTGGTATGAAATCGTCAGTTTTCCCGGCAGTTCTTGCGGTACTGGGCGGGAGTGATGCCCTTGAGCTGCTTGAATTCCTTGATCATATGGCTGCAGTCGGCATATCCCGTCTCCTGGCTCACAAAGGTCAGATCCTCATTGGTGAAACGCAGGTAATGCTCCGCCTTGGCCACACGCACACGGATGATGTAATCCTTGCAGGTGATGCCGTACAGATCCCGGAACTTTTTGGAGAAACCGGAATAACTCATGCCGCAGAGCTGCGCCAGTTGATCCACCCTGAGGCCGTCCCGGATATGCTTGTCTATATAGGATGTGATGGAATCCATGGAGGAGAACAGATCGCTCTGATAGGCGGCGCAGCGCACGGAGAACCCCCGCTTCATCCAGATGCGGATCATGGCGGTGGTGATCTGGTACAGCAGGGCGCGGATCACCAGATCGTAGCCCGTCTTTTTTACACCTCTTACGCTGCCCACGATCCACTCTTGTTTGATCTCTCTGGTCCCCGTGCCTTTTAATATAAAAACAAAGAACACCACGATGCACGTCTCCTCATGGTCTCTGCACCAAACATTGCA
>PITV01000197.1 GCA_017577285.1 Clostridiales bacterium | reverse complement strand
GTACTTGTACAGTTTCAGATAAGCGTCCCTGTCCGCGTCCTTCCAGAACCCGGGCAGATTCGGCTCATTCCATACTTCCACCGGCCAGGTGAGCACCTGCTCTTTGCCGTAGCGCTCCACCGCATGCGCGATCAGAGCAGCAACCATTCTCCCCCATTTGTCATAATCCTTCGGCGGTGTGGTATTGCCTCTCCACCAGAAGATTGCCTGCGTGCCGGAAGCCATTTTCTCCGGCATGAAGCCCAGTTCGATAAAAGGCTTGATATTCAGTTTCAGATAGGCGTCAAAGACCCGGTCCAGATATGTGAAATTATAGTGTTCATGCTCCACACCGTTTTCATCCGTATAGGGATCATAGATCGCCATGGCATCACAGAAAAGACCGTGCCCGCGGATGTACCGGAAGCCCAGTTCCTGCTGGATGCAGGCCAGATCCTTCAGATAGCCTTCCTGCATAGCCAGCGCCATCCTTCCTGTACCGACACAGACAAAGGCGTTATTCCTGAATGAAGCTTCCTGTCCGGGAAATATGGTATATTCTTTCTCCATCGTTCAGCATTCCTTTCTTTCGGATGCACTGATTATACCAGTACGCATATAACATTGCAATATCCATTTTGACCGGTTCCAGGAGGCAGGCCGGATGCTTTTCACCGCAGGAAAAGACCGGAGAGGCACATGCCCCTCCGGTCCATATCTTTTATATGCGGTTTCAGATCACGGGATCACGGATTATATCCCAGATCGGTATAGAGCGCCACATAGGTCTTGGTTCCGACGATACCATCCTCGACCAGCCCCTTATCCTTCTGATACGCGATGACAGCGGCAGTGGTGATCGGGCCGAACTTTCCATCATCATCACCTGCATTGAGATAACCCAGCTGGATCAGCATCTGCTGCAGTTTCTTTACAGCAGTTCCGCGCTTGCCGGCATACAGCTTGCTGGTGGGCAGAGTGTACACCTTCTTGGCGGGGTCAACAGTGGGATCGGGATCAGCGTTCTCAACGACCACATTCAGCAGGATCTCCCAGGTGTCATCGCCGATGATGCCGTCCACCTTCAGACCGTAGTGCTTCTGCAGATCCTTGACAGCCTTTTCGGTGATGGGCCCGAAGATACCGTCCGCGTTGCCCAGCAGGAATCCGGCGGCCTTCAGACGCATCTGAGCATCGCTCACCTTTGCACCGTGAGAGCCGAGGCTCAGCTTGGTGTACAGGGTGCCTTCAGCAGCCTGACTGTCTTCTTCCTGATTCACGACCTCGCTGGTATACAGATAACGGCGGGTATTGCGGTCCACAACACCGGTCTCCTCGATGTGGTTGTCCTTCTGGAAAGCTTTTACCGCTTCAACAGTGGCATCATCGAAGAAGCCCTTGGTGAAGGCAGTGGGGCTCAGGTAGTTGAATGTCACCAGATCCTGCTGCAGCACATACACGTCATATCCGCGCATGGTGCGCCGCAGTTCACGGACAGGCTTTCCGTTCTTCAGAATGGGCGCGCTCTTCTTCACGAGATATTTCCAGGTCTTTTCGCCAACGATGCCGTCAGCGGTCAGGCCGGCGCTCTCCTGGAAGTTGATAACAGCCTTTCTGGTATCCTTGTCATATTCACCGGTCACTTCACCGGTATAGTAATAGTAATCCTTCAGGGCCTGCTGCACCTTTTTCACGTTGGGGCCGGAGCAGCCGAGTTCCATCTTTTCAAAAGTGACATCGGTAGCGGCCACGCCGGTATCCTTGTTCAGGATCTTCCAGGTCTTGGGGCCGATCTTTCCGTCAGCAGTCAGACCGTTGCGGCGCTGGAAAGCCAGAACGGCTTCTTTCATTTCGTAATCAAACTTGCCATCGATCGTTCCGGTAAAATAGCCATAGAACTGGAGACGCTCCTGCGCCTTGATAACATCGGCACCGGTATCGCCTTCGGAAATGCTGCTGTTCTTTTCGCTGGACTTTGTTACGATCTTTCCACTGTTTCCGATCAGTTTCGCCCAGGTATTGGGGCCCACTTTACCGTCATGATGCAGGTTGTTGGCACTCTGGAAATCATAAACGGCCCACTTCAGGGTATTGCCATAAATGCCGTTGATCTCGCCGGAATAATAGCCGTAGTCGGTCAGCAGCTGCTGCACGATTTTGACTTTTTCGCCCTTGCTGCCTTCGGAAAGCGTTTCGGTCAGATCGGTCTGCTGATAAACAGGCTTGGGATCTGTGGCTTTCACAACATCGGCATCCTTCGCGATCAGCTTTGCCCAGGTCTTGGTGCCGACTTTGCCGTCCACCTTCAGGTAGTTGGCGGTCTGGAATTCAACGACTGCCTGACGCATTTCAACGCTGAATACGCCATCGATCGCGCCGGTATAATAACCGAAATGGGCAAGACGATTCTGCACCATCGTAACATCACTGCCGTATTTGCCATCTCCGTCCGTATCCTTGCATCCGGTGGACAGAGTACGCTTCAGATCGCTCTGCTTGTAAGTAACAGCAAGCGCAGGAACCGCGCACGCCATCACCAGAATGACAGCGATCAGCGAAAGCATAAACTTTTTCATGATTAACCCCTCCATATATATAGAGATTACAGTATCATTATATCATATCAGAATATTAAATGCTATTTAGATTCTGTTTCAATATAGTGCCAATCCTGTAACATGTGTAAACCGGGTCAGGGAGAAAAACAGGGCGGATCGCTCCGTCCTGTTGAATGGTTATTTCTCATTTTATTTGCCGTGCAGGATTTCCCTGCGCGCCGTCACGCGGTCTCGATGCTCGCCGCTTTCTGAAGCTTCAGCTTCTCGATGGCTTCCTCACGCATCTTGTACTTCAGTATCTTTCCAGCCGCGTTCATGGGGAAGGAATCCACAAAGGCGATGTACCGGGGCACCTTGTGGCGGGCCATATGGTCCATCACATACTGTTTCATTTCGGCTTCGGTCATCTGCTCGTTTTCCTTCAGGATGATGCAGGCCATCACTTCCTCGCCCATCGCCTCATCCGGCACACCGATGACCTGCACATCGGAGACCTTGGGATGCGTATAGATGAACTCCTCGATCTCCTTGGGGTAGATGTTCTCACCGCCGCGGATGATCATATCCTTCAGCCTGCCTGTGATGCGGTAATTGCCGTCCTCATTCTTGCAGGCAAGGTCTCCGGTATGCAGCCAGCCCTCACTGTCGATGGCTTCGCGGGTGGCATCGGGCATTTTGTAGTAGCCCTTCATAATATTGTATCCGCGGGCGACAAATTCACCGATCTGCCCGCAGGGGAGTTCCTTGTTGGTCTCGGGATCCACGATGCGGCACTCGATCTCGGGAAGCGCGCGGCCCACAGTGGCAACACGGGTCTCGATGGAATCATCCACGCTGCTCATGGTACAGCCGGGAGACGCCTCGGTCTGGCCGTAAACGATGGTGATCTCCGTCATGTTCATCTTGTTCACCACATCCTGCATCTTGCTGATGGGACAGGGCGAGCCGGCCATGATGCCTGTGCGCATATAGGAGAAATCAGTCTTTTCAAAATCGGGATGCTCCAGCATGGCCACAAACATGGTGGGCACGCCGTGGAAGCAGGTGATATGCTCCTGATTGATGCAGGCGAGCGCGCTGCGGGCGGAGAAATACGGCAGGGGCAGGATGGTGCCTCCGTGGGTCATGGTGGCGGTCATGGCAAGCACCATGCCGAAGCAGTGGAACATGGGCACCTGGATCATCATGCGGTCCGCGGTGGAAAGTTCCATGCGGTCGCCGATGCACTTGCCGTTGTTCACCACATTATAGTGAGTGAGCATCACGCCCTTGGGGAAACCGGTAGTGCCGCTGGTGTACTGCATATTGCACACATCATCGGGTTTCACGCGGCCCGCCATGGCGTACACTTCCTGCACAGACACGCTCTGTCCGCGCTCCAGCGCCTCATTCCAGCTGACGCAGCCGCGCTGGGAGAAGCCAACGCTGACCACATTCCTCAGGAAGGGCAGCCGGTGGCTGTGTAGCGGCTTGCCGGGGGCAGTCTCCATCAGTTCGGGACACAGCTCATTGATGATCTGCTGATAATCGCTGTCCTTGTTGCCCTTTTCCATGATCAGCGTGTGGGCGTCGGACTGCTTGAGCAGATACTCCGCCTCATGGATCTTGTAGGATGTATTCATGGTAACGAGCACGGCGCCGATCTTGGCGCTGGCCCAGAAAGCGATATACCACTGGGGCAGGTTGGTGGCCCATACGGTCACATGGCTTCCCGCCTTCACGCCCATGGCGATCAGGGAACGGGCAAAATCGTTCACATCATCCCGGAACTGGCTGTAGGTGCGGGTATAGTTCAGCGTGGTATACTTGATCGCCAACTGATCAGGGAATTCCTGCGCCATGCGCTCCAGCACGCCGCCGAAAGTCTCGCGGATCAGCATATCCTTCTTCCACACATACTCGCCGGTATGCGCCCGGTTGTAATA
>PITV01000196.1 GCA_017577285.1 Clostridiales bacterium | reverse complement strand
GGCAGAAGGAGGAGGGAGGGGAGCGCACGGTGTCGGTGGCAAAGACGATAGAGGCGGAGGAAGAGCCGTTGGCCTGGGCACTGGGGGAATTCGAGGGCTTGGAGCAGATCGGGCAGCGGGGCGTGGGCGGGGTTTCGGAGGACGCCCGCAACACCTATGAGCATCCCGACCAGATCCTGCCCCGCCCCTGCCCCGGAACAAAGGCAGACGGCGGCATGGTCGAAGCATCTCTGAAGCCCCTCAGCTGGAACATGCTGCGCTTCTCCGTCAAATAACAGGATGCTGAAAGGCCGTCCGGCCTCACCTGCATGAATTCAATGATTTACATTCCGGAGGGCTTGCAGCCTTCCGGTTTTTGGTATACTCTATACACAGATACAGAAAAGGGCAGCCGGAAAGGATGGATGAAGGATGAAAAAAAGGTTCGCGGTCATACTGACGGCACTGATCATGCTGACGGCGTGTGTGTTCCCCGCCGCGGCAGAGGAAAACGACCCGGCGGCGAATTTCGATTTTTTCCTCAGCAGGGCGGGAAACATCCTCTTCACCATGAACACAGCGCCTGACGCCGTCTATCATGAGGTTGACTTCATCCGCTCCCCGAAACAGGATCTCAGCTGCTATATGGGGATCACAGACAACACCCAGCTCACATATGCGGATGAAAACGGCGAGTGGCAGTATCACATCGCGGATCTTTCCCTGATGATCGGGGAGATCCGCACCGCTCATCCGGAGGCGGATGAGATGACACTGCAGTTCAACGCGCTGGGCAATTTCGCGCTGATATACATCACCATGATGACGCCGGGCACGCCCTCCGGCGATATCAGGCCCCTGAAAATAACAGGAGAAGACGGTCAGGTACTGGCCGGCGTGGAGATCGATTACACCTACGCGGATACGCCGGGCGTTGCCTACCGCTGCACCGGGTTCATCGACAGCAGCCGTGCCGTGCTTCTGATGGGCTCGCTGGATGAGCGCTATGAGGTCATGGCCCGGGCATTCGGCCCCGTCACATCTCAGAGGGAGCAGGATTACACCGCCCGCATGACTCCGTCCGCCGCGCGGCTGGGCGAACTGACCGTGACCTTCCCCTGCGTGCCCGATCAGTACATCACCTCCGGCCGGACGTTCCTTGACGGTTTCACCTCCGATTATGCCTATATCTCGGCCGAGCATATGGAAACGGATATCAGTTACATGTTCGATCCGGAAAACACGGACGGAAGCATCCTCGAGCTGATGGAATATGTGGGGATGCAGTACGTGGCAGACGGAACATGCGATTCCTATGAGGCGTCCCTGTTCGCCCCCGGTATCGGTCTGGTCAAATGCACCTGCCTTCCGCAGATGGAGGGATTCGAGGATCATCACATCATCTGGTGCTTCATGAGCGCGCGGCACGGCCCCTATGTGTTCCACAGTTCCTCCTCGCCGGAAGGGCTGGCGTTCCTGAACAGCATCCGGGCGGAGTAAAGCGCAAAGGCGGCAGAGCATTGGGCAGTACCGCCTGAAAAAACGTGAAATAACGGCAGAAAAAGATAAAAAAAGTTGCATTTTGGAAAAATATCCTGTATAATCATATAAACAAAATCGTTTGGAGGGATCATTATGGGCAAGTTTGTTATCAAGGAAAAGAACGATAAGTTCTCTTTCCGTCTGAAGGCTTCCAATGGTGAAGTCATCGCCGTATCTCAGTCCTACAAGAGCATCATCACCTGCAAGGCCGGTATCGACAGCGTAATGCGCTGCGCTCCCGTTGCCGCGGTCGAAAATCAGACCGAAGAGGGCTATGCCATCGAAAAGCATCCCAAGTTCGAAGTGTACACCGACAAGGCCGGCGAGAGCCGCTTCCGTCTGAAGGCCAAGAACGGCCAGATCATCGCCGCCAGCGAAGGCTATGCCTCCCTGAAGAGCTGCCTGAACGGCATCGAATCCGTCCGCAAGAACAGTGTTGACGCCAAGATCGTGATGGATGAGGAATAATTCACAACGGTTGACCGGGCATCCTTCGGGATGCCCTTTTTGTATGCCGGCTGTTTCCTTTCGGTATTTTTCTTGACACGGAACGGATCGTATATGATAATGACACAGTACAAACACGGCCGGGCATCCGGTACGGAAGGAGATCTCATGAACAGGGACGAACAGCTCACAGCGGAAAAAGCAGAGCAGCAGACGGAAAACAGCTCCGGCGCAAAAAAGGAACTGATCCGCTCCATTAAGTTTATCCTTTTTTCCATGAGCGCGGGGCTGATCCAGATCGGCAGCTTCACCCTGATGAACGAGGTGTTCCACTGGCCGTACTGGGTATGCTACCTGATCGCGCTGGTGCTGAGCGTCATCTGGAACTTCACCTTCAACCGCAAGTTCACCTTCAAATCGGCCAATAATGTTCCTGTCGCCATGCTGAAGGTGCTGGGCTACTACTGCGTGTTCACTCCCCTGTCCCTGCAGCTGGAATGGGTGCTGACCGAAAAGTACGTATGGAACGAGTATCTGGTGACATTCATCAATATGTTCATCAATCTGGTCACCGAATTCCTGTTCGACCGCTTTGTGGTATTCGGCAAATCGATCGATACGAATGTAAAAGCGTAAACCTGAAAGGCATGCCGCGGGGCATGCCTCTTTGATTGCAAACATAACAACAATTCATAATTTGTTCAAATTTGCGCAACAATTTGGCACTATAATAGGGTCATGCTCCGAAAAGAAGCAAATAAACTGCTGCAACAAGCAGAACAGGAGGATAGATATATGGATAGTAAAAAGCTATGGCTGATCGTGCCGTCAGCGCTCCTGGCGGTCATACTGGTCTGTGTCAGCGTCGCCGGCACTTTCGCCGAAGGAAACGCGATCCCGGCAGAGGAGATCGACAGTATCGTGGATACTTCCACCGATCCTTCTCTGATCACCAGCCCCTTTATCGAAGTGGCCAAAAATGTGCGCGACAGCGTCGTTGGCGTGAACAACTACCAGATGGTGACTACCTATTCCATCGGCGGACGGGGCTACGGCTGGGGATACGGTAACAGATACAGCAGCCAGAGCCAGGAGAAGCTCTGCGGCACCGGCAGCGGCGTTGTCATCACCGCCTACGGTCACATCCTCACCAATTACCACGTGATCGAAAAAGCCACAAGGGTGACCGTCACGGTCGAGGGCGATAAAGAAGAGCACGAGGCCACCGTATCCGGCTATGATGCCGATCTGGACATCGCCGTGCTGTATGTGCCCGGTCTGAAAGTCGCGCCCGTTCCTCTGGGCGACAGCGACGCGCTGCAGGTGGGCGAATGGGCCATCGTTATCGGCAATCCCCTGGGCGAGGCGTTCGCGCGCACGGTGACCGTGGGTGTCGTGTCCGCTCTGGACCGCTCCATAACGGATACCGCGTATGACCGCTACGGCCGCCAGATCAAAGTGACCAACAGCATGATCCAGGTGGACGCCGCCATCAACAGCGGCAACAGCGGCGGCGGCATGTTCAACATGCTGGGACAGCTTCAGGGCATCCCCGCCAGAAAGTACACCACCACCCGCATGAGCCAGACGGATGTGGACAACATCGGCATGTGCATCCCCATCAATGTGGCAAAGCCCCTCATCCGCGAAGTGCTGGAAGCCTTCGATGCCGGCACCGATGCTGATGATGAGGATCCCGGGGCCGCGGAATCATCTTCCCGTGATCTGTCCGGAAAACCCCGCATGGGCATCATAGTGTCGTCCCTGAGCAACAGCAGCGGCACTTCGCTTCCCAACGGCGCCTACATTACGAGTGTGGATGAAAACTCTCCCGCCGCCAAAGCGGGACTGCAGCCGGGCGATATCATCGTGGCCGTCAATGACACAATCATCAGCAACCATTCCAAACTGATCTCGACTGTCGGTCAGTACGGCATGGGCGATACGCTGAAGGTGACCGTGTTCCGCATGGACGGGCTCACGGATATCGTGGATCTGAACCGCGGAACGGTCGATTTGATCAAGCTTCAGACGATGCAGGACGGCGACTATTTCGAAGTTGAACTGACCCTCGAGATCGTTGACAAGATATAATCCGGCGTCATTTTCCCGCGCATCATCCAAAAAACAGCAGGGCCCCGCGGTATTTTCCGCGGGGCCCGTTTTATATATTTTTATCCTTTATCACTGTATTTTATCCTGCTCCTTCAGCCGCAGCGGCAGCTGGGTGAGCAGCACGGCGCACAGCATGATGAAGCAGCCGGCATACTGGCGTATGTTCATGACCTCATGCAGGATCAGCCAGCCGAACAGCAGGCTGAAGACCGATTCCATGGAAAGCAGTATGGAGACCACCGCCGGGTTGGAACCCTTCTGCGCCACGATCTGCAGGGTGTAGGCGATGCCCGAGGAAAAGATGCCCAGATACAGAACCGGCAGAAGACAATCCGACAGCATGGAGAAGGTGAACCTTTCCCCCGCGATCAGCGCTCCCGGGATAC
>PITV01000195.1 GCA_017577285.1 Clostridiales bacterium | reverse complement strand
ATGAGACTGCGACCTTCAATGTGACCGGAAGCCAGACCGAAGTGGGCACCAGCGAGAACAGCTACGAGCTGACCTTCAACGGAACAGCCGCCGAGAGCAACTACAGTGTGACCGAGAACATCGGCATTCTGGAAGTGATGCAGGCTGAAATGATGATCACCGTAACAGGTGAGATTGTCAGCAAGACCTATGACGGAACGGAACACACCGCGACAGAAGTTACTTTCAGCTGCGACAGTGACATGTATGATGAGAGCCTGATCACTTATGAACCGAGATCTCAGAGCAGCACCGATGTGATCACGGTAACAGCCATTGGCTATACTGTATCTGACTTCAGTTATGGCAATGAGAATATTACTGTGACATTCGAAGTAAATGACGGATCCCTTGAGATCGTTCCCAAGCCTGTGAAGTTGCGGACAGATTCCAATGAGTGGAACTTCGAGACGGATGAGGATGGAGAACCTGTTGTTCGCAGCCTGCCCGATGTATTCTTCGATGAGGGAGAATTCTATGAGCGAGATGGCGCTGAGTACAGTGCGCCTGCTGTGATATCTCTGCCCGGTGAAGTGAAGAATGAAATCATTTATTCATTCAAGGATGATCTTGCTGCAGGTAACTACACAGTCTCTGTAGATGAGGGAATGCTGTCAGTTGTAAATGCAACCGAGCTGATCGTTACCATCACCGGAAACAAGGCGTCTGTAGAGTATGTCATGGGCCTTGAACAGAGTGTTGACGGCTATACCACAGTAACGGAGAAAGATGAAGACGGAGAACGTGTAAAGATCGTTGATAACTCTGTTACGATCGAACTGGCAGAAGGTATGGAGGCTGTTGCAAAGGGTATCATTGCCGGAACATATCCGATGAATCTGACAGAAGAACACTTTGTTGTTACTGCTCCTTACTACGATAAGGTAACTGTCATCATTGTTGATGGTGAACTGATCATTACAGGCGACATCACCGTGGATATCGCAGGTAAGATCATTTGGAATGACTTCGGGAATGAATATGACACGCGTCCTGATGATGTCATCGTTAAGACGCTGGCCGATGGTGAGGAGGCTGAATACACTGCTCATGCTGTTATCAACGAAGATGGCGGATGGGAGTATGTGCTGAAGGATCTGCCCAGGTTCAATGTGGAGACTCAGACTGAGATCGAGTATCAGATCTATATCGATGAGATCCCCGGTTATACGACAACGTATGACGGATATGATATCATCAATGATCTGAACCGGAACCGCCTGACGATCGACTACACTCTCTATGGCGAATTGAGAGATACATTTACCAGACTGTATTATTACGGACAGACCTACGATGTGACTTCCATCAGCATTACAGGCTACAAGCCTGATCAGGAACGCGTTACCGGAACGATGGGTCTTGAAGATGTGTATGTGGAAGTGAAGTACACTACTGAGCACTATACGCTTACGATCCTGTACCTGAATGCGAAGACCGGAGAGCAGATGGCTGAGCCTTATGTGAATAAGAAACTGGAATACTGTGACACGTACAGTGTGGAATCTCCGTATATTGCCGGATACAGGGCGGATAAGACCGTTGTTGAAGGCATGATGTATGCGAAAGATAAGACTGTCACTGTACTGTACAGCCCGGATGACACGATCATCATTGACCATTTTGATGTCCCCAGAGGCATCCCGAATCAGAGCGTTACATATGGTGATTGCGCAGAGTAACCTGAAATAATGATCAGAGGGCGGTTTGAGAAATCAAACCGCCCTCATATTTTTTACATCCGGTAAATTTTTATGCGGGTGCAGAACATGCCGGCATTAGCAAAAAAGTTCCGGCCGCTGCCCCGAACCGCAACATACAAGGCGTACGTGTGTGTGTTTGTAATCACTGGCGGGAATAAATGTATGTTCGTATAAGCAGAACAAATATGATGAAATAATATCCGGATAAGCAGTACATGACAGCGAAGCGATTGTTGACACAACGCAGACTCAATAAGAAAAAATGCAGTTTCTCTCTTTTTTTGAATACAAACGCAGATGATCAGGAGATTTTCTTAATAATGTTAACTGTACATTTGAAACGGTAACAAAAAAATCGCCCGGATATTACATATCTGAGCGATCTGGCGGAGAAGGAGAGATTTGAACTCTCGCTCCGGTTACCCCGGACTACTCCCTTAGCAGGGGAGCCCCTTCGGCCACTTGGGTACTTCTCCATATATGCGATTGTGACAGGTACAGGGCCTTGACCTGCCGCGCGAGATGGTGGAAAAATGGCGGAGAGAAAGGGATTCGAACCCCCGGTGTCTTGCGACATCACCAGTTTTCAAGACTGGCGCCTTAAACCACTCGGCCATCTCTCCATGTTGACAGCCTTTCTCAAGCGCTTGACAAGTATAGCAGTTATTTTCCGTCTTGTCAACTGTTTTTTTGCCGGAATTGCTGCCTGCTGATAATGAGAAAAAATGCTGACCTTAAGGCCGGAATATATGAATGAAGCAACATATGTGGAAAAAGTATCGACATGTTCTTATACGCGAATGACGGGGGATGCCGACCGTCTCCTCATTATCATTTCAGGACGGCGGTAGCAATCCTGATGAAAGTATGGTACAATGGTCTTAGTAAAAATCACAGGGTGCTGACGACGCGTTTGGTATGCAGAATGATCTTCCGGCGGACAGGACTCCGGTATAAATGAAATGCGGATGTCCGGGACCGCGAACCCGGAAACGGAGCCTGTCATCACCCGGAACAGAGGTTAAGGCGAAGAACGCCGTCCAGCGCAGATTCGGGACCGGTCATGTGAAAAATGGAGGAAAACGGAATGTCAAAACTGATGTATGAAGTGCAGGAATACCGGAAAAAACGGGTGATCATCGATACAGATGCCGCCTGTGAGGCGGACGATCCCTTTGCCGTTGCACAGGCGCTCATGAGCAAAATGCTGGATGTGCGCTTCATCTGCGCGGAGCATTTTGTCACGCCCGGAAGCATGGAGAAAAGCCGTGAAATGTGCCGCAGGATCGTGGAGGCTATGGAACTGGATGTGCCTGTGTATGCCGGACAGACAGGACCGCTGGGGGAGGGTGAACTGCCGCCGCTTTCCGAGGCATCGATCCATATCCTTGAGGAAGCGCGGCGCGAGAGCGCGAACCCGCTGTATATCCTCTGCCTGGGCGCCATTACGAATGTGGCCCGGGCTGTTCTGGAGGATCCGGATGCAATGCGCCGCTGCACCATTGTATGGATCGGCGGGAACGCGCATGACTGCACGGAAGCGAGGCGTGAATTCAACGCATGCAATGACTGCCGCGCCGCAAACGCGGTGCTGCACAGCGGGGGAGACATCTGGCAGATCCCCAGCAATGTATACGGCACCATGCATATCGGCTTCGCTGAGATGCAGCTGAGGATACGGCCCTGCGGAAGGATCGGCAGACTGCTGTTTGATAACCTGATCGCCTATTACGGCAGGCCGGAGGCAGCCTGGTCTGCCGGAGAAAGCTGGTCTCTGGGCGATTCCCCCGCAGTGGGTGTTGCTCTGGAGCCGAACTGCGGCATATCTGTCCGCCGGAAGGCACCCACCATTCACGCGGACGGCAGCCAGCATTTTGAAGATGACACGCCGGAGATCAGAGTATACACGAGCATCAACTCCCGTTTTATCCTGGAGGATCTGATCAGCAAACTGCAGATCCTGTACGGTTCCTGATGTCAAACACATCCGGGATCATTCCGGTATGATCCCGGATGAAATAAACGACTTTGAAATGCCTTTCCGGGGCTCTGACCGGCAGAAAGCAAAAATGTATCGTGTACCCGAATGTTGTCCTTGCATTTTGCTGCAGTTTTGCTTACAATAAGTATATGAAGATCATTATTCCCCGTATTGGGTATATATGCTTGGAATGGATGAAAGGAGAATATGAAAATGAGCAGATTCAGTAGATGGATCAGGATCCTTGCATGGGTGCTTGCTCTTGTGTGTGCTCTGAGCAGTGCGTGTACGGCACTGGCGACAACTGCGACGGGCCGTGAGGATTCATATGATTGCGAAGAAAAAGGACATAAATGGGGCCCCTGGCAAATTGATCCATGGGGCGGGATGACCTGCGGAGACAGGGTCTACCGTTTCCATACATGTCAATACTGCTCAGAGTCAGAGGGCGATGAAACCTATATTCTTCCGCATGCATGGAAGAAATGGGAAGTGGAGTATCCGCCCAAGGACGGCCAGCCGGGTATGATGCGGCGGGAATGCGACCGCTGCGGAAAGATCGAATACAAGTATTATTATGATGATGACACTCCGGCTGCCCCTGTGATCGATGAGCCCGGTTATCAGCTGAGTATCGATGTCAAGGTGCTGCAGAATCAGATGGAGAAGATATACCATGCCGGAGATGAACTGGTATTTGTTCTGACTCTGACGAATTCCGGCACAGGGGATATGAAGAATCCGTACGCCGGGCTCTACCATAACAATATTATGG
>PITV01000194.1 GCA_017577285.1 Clostridiales bacterium | reverse complement strand
AAAAGGAAGTAAGACCCCCGGAAGACTACCGGGTGATAGGTCATCGGTGGAAGTACGGTAACGTATGCAGCTTGATGATACTAATAGGTCGAGGGCTTCATTTCAAGAAGTCCTGAGAACGTCAAAAAGAGATTGGAACAGCTTGAAAAGATCGTCTTGTTCTGTGCAGTTGTCAGGGTGCCGTAAGCGGGCGCTACTAGCAGTATGTGAACGCGTAGCACGCAATGGTCACCTGACTTGGTCCCGACCGTGAGCAGCGGAGCGGAAGGTAAGAAAAGTTCATGCTTGACTTACCACATTTAAGAGGATATAATGTGCCTTGGGCAAGTAACTGCGATAGTATCGACCTCAGCCCGTTAAAATGAAAGATTTCCGGTGATGATGGCGAAGGGGTTCCACCTGTTCCCATGCCGAACACAGAAGTTAAGCCCTTCAGCGCCGAAAGTACTTGGCTGGAAACGGCCCGGGAGGATAGGTCGTCGCCGGATTCCAATAGGACAGCGGATCAAGTATCCGCGTCCAAATGCCTCAATAGCTCAATGGCAGAGCATTCGGCTGTTAACCGAAGGGTTGTAGGTTCGAGTCCTTCTTGAGGCGCCAGAGCACTTGCGAAAGCAAGTGCTTTTTCGTATCCCGGAAGTAGTGAAAAGCAAAGGGTCACTGAAGGAGAAGTACGGTAAGAAGCAGCGGAACCGCGGGACAAATCATCAAAGGCCGGGATCGTATGCCAATGATAATGAATGATTCAAATGAGGAAGCACCGGACGCTGCAGCCTGTTAAATGTTAGTGAATAACCGTAGAATATCGGATAAGAGGAAAGATGAAAATGAAGGAAACATTAAAGCAGTGGGAGAAAGCGGCAGAGATATTTTCCGCGGGTCAGGAACAGTCAGAATTCGCGGATGTCAACAAGGCTGTTGTAAGAAAGCGTTTTTCTCATCTGAACGGGGAGAAAGTGCTTGACCTGGGATGCGGCTATGGATACTATACCGCGTATTTTGACAGGATCGGCGCGTGCGTGACAGGGGTGGACGGAGCAGAGGCGATGATACGGATCGCGAAAGAAAAGTATCCGGACAGTGAGTTTTCCGCTGCCGATCTTTCCGAACCTCTTCCGTTTGATGACGGAGCATTTGATATAGTGTTCTGCAATCAGGTGCTGATGGATATTGAGGATACAGATCTTGTTCTGCATGAGGTGAGCAGAGTGCTGAAGGATGGGGGAGTTTTCTACTTTTCCATCGTCCATCCTGCGTTTTACTGCGGAGACTGGCTGAAAGATGATAACGGATACAATTATGCCAAGTATATGTCCCGCTACATCACACCCTATATCCGGCAGAATCATTTCTGGGGCGAAACCGCACACTTTCACAGACCGCTCTCATACTATCTGAACGCGGCAGCGGAAGCAGGCTTTTCACTTGTGCATACAGAGGAACCGAAATCCTATGACGGCGTTACGAAAAACGCCGATCTGCCTCTGTTCTTTTTCGCGGAATACAGAAAGACCATGCGGAAATGACCGGTGGAAGCGGAGGACCGCAGAATGTGACCGGTAAATGACCTGCGGGTATGGCCCGGACTGTTACATAACAGCAAACGGACGGTGTACTGTTTCTGACAGACATCGTCCGTTTGCTGTTTTTATGGATATTCATGCTGTATATGGAAATGCCGGATCCTGAAAACGGCCGGAAACGCCGGAGAACGGGGGCAGAATGCTTCAGAGCATCCGTCACCAGTATGTCTTTCCATAATATACCGGACGGGAATATGCCCATCCGGTACTATACCACATTTCCGGTATTTTCACACAGTAAAAATCGTTGGGGTCATTCAGCCTCGACTGTAATTTCTTGTCCATCAGCATAAATTCTGCTTAAAGTTGAAAGATACAAAGAGGTTTCCGGCTACACAAACAGCAGATGAATTCAAAATCGAATGATACCGTGGAAGAATTTATTTCGACCATGATTTATTTTTTGTGTGAAATTGTTTCCAGAAGAGAAAAAATGACCGGGACTGATCGTCTATAATGATGCAGGAGGTGATGATGCTTGGCGAAATCTGTTCAGGAGAAGGCAGCGC
Organism: Clostridiales bacterium; assembly: GCA_017577285.1. Classification (GTDB taxonomy): domain Bacteria; phylum Bacillota; class Clostridia; order Christensenellales; family Aristaeellaceae; genus ZC3RG03. The sequence goes on along the minus strand of PITV01000194.1, from coordinate 2,425 downwards.
TTGAAAGTACTTTGGCTGACTGGATCGAAACATACTCGAATGAGATCCTGAGGATATGCTTCCTGTATCTGGCGGACCGTTCTCTGGCGGAGGATGCCCTGCAGGACACCTGGGTCAAAGTCTGGAAAGCGCTTTCCAGACAGACACAGCCGCCGGAACATGAAAAGGCCTGGCTGATGCGTATTGCAATCAATACCTGCAGGGACTACGCACGCACCGCATGGTTCCGCCACGTGGATAAACGCGCGAATCTGGATGAGCTTCCGGAAGCCATCCTCAGTTGCGAACAGCCTGATCACAGCCTCAGCATGGCGGTGATGGGGCTCCCGGGCAAGTACAAGCAAATCATATTGATGTATTACTATCAGGGGCTGACATTGGAAGAAACAGCAGAAGCCCTTGGATTGTCTCTCAGCGGCGTATATCGGAGACTGAAAAAAGCGGAAGAACTTCTGCGAAGAGAATGGCTGGGAGGGAGATTATGAAAACGGCAGAGAACAGAGATATCCGGTCGATCCTGAATGATGAGCTTGCAAATGTTTATACTTCCGGCCTGCAAAGACAGATCCTTTATGAAAAGGCAACAGGAGGAAAAGTTATGAAGAAGAAAATACCGCTGGGGCTGGTTCTGGCAATCGTATTATCACTGACCGTATGCACCGCTCTGGCAGCCACAGGTGCTTTTGATGCCATAAAGGCAATGTGGGAAGATTCCTTCAACCGGATGAATACCACCGCGCAGGTAGATATTGTGGATGAACCCGATATTCCGGCTTATATGGAACAGTTTGAAGCGGAATACGGCGGAGAGAAAGAGGATCTGGTGCTGTCCACCGTACCGGGTGAAGATGACCTGAGTCTGGATGAGGCAGTATGGATCGCCAAAGACGCTGTGATGAAAAAGTTCGGCACCCCGCAGGAGGAACTGGATGCCATGGGGATTTACCCTGCTTTCTACATGACGCCCTGGCAGGACAGTATCCCACAGTGGCGGGTGTACATTTCATCGCGCACGGATGTAAATCTGGATGAAAACCATGATTATCCCGCTCCGGGGGAGTATCTGGTGGAAATCGATTCGTCCTCCGGTGAAGTGAGTGCCTGTTTCTTCTATAACGATGATTTCTGGCCGGAATACGCGCTTCGCTGTTGGGAAAACGGCAGCAGGGACTATGTCTATGAGCAGGCGCAGTATCCCGCTTTTATGAAACAGAGTACGGAAAATCGCCGGTATTTTATCAATATTTTCGCTGAAGCCGGTTATGATACGGCACCTCTGGAGAAAGCACAGAGTGACGAGGCGAGACTTCGCGCCATGAGTATCGATATCTGTTTTGCAGGAATCAATGATGACCTGCTGGATTCCTCTGATCCCTTTGTGCAGACGGCGATCCGGGAGATGGAAAGCCGCTATGGAATCACGAAGGCGGATATGGTAAGGTGCCGCTTTGCCGCGATTCGCAGTCCTCAACCCTCCAAAACCGTCGACATCTGCTTTTCCTACAATTTCAATAAGGAAGCAGCAGCGGATACCGGTCTTTGCGAGACGCTTGGCACAGGATACGGCACAAGACTGGGATATTTCATGATCTGCATGGACGCGCAGTCGGGCGAAGCGGTCAGTGCCGTCAACATCATCTGGGATGAATATCTTTTGCCGGAATACAACGGAGGCCTTCTTTCCCGCATGTTCTGGACGAAGGATGATCTGCCTGAATACTACCGGATGATGGAAGAACTTCGGGCGCTGGACGCGGCCTATGTAGCCGGGCGTGATCCGGAAAACACCCTTCTGAACGAGGCGGATAAAGTGATGCTCCGATACGGCGGCGATCCGGCTCTGTATACGGCTCAACGGCCGGATACCGGCGGATACACCTTTGCTCAGTTCCTATATGATCATCATCTGACAGAAGAGGAGATCATCGAAAAAGGCCGGGCTTACCTCGTATCTCATACCGTCTATACCGAAACGGATCTGAAGAGGGCATGCTTCTGCCCCGGCACAGCGTATAACGATCCGGAAGATCCCGATCCGGGCAGGCTTCATCCAACGCTGCTGGTTCTGCTGGAAACAAAGAATGATGAAGGAATGCGATGGTATTTCCAGTTCGATCTGGATTTGAATATCGTGCAGTTTGATGAGTCAGAAGGGAACATTCACGGGTGAACATGAAGCAGGAAGGTTTCGGGAAGGTTACTTCTGTCATTCTGTGTTCTCTTCCATACCATATCCGTATTCGGATATCCTGAAACAAAAGGCAGACACATGCCGGACGGCGGTATACCGTATTACTGTATTTTCGCATCGTAAAAAAGGCAGCCGGGGTCATTTGCCCCCGGCTGTTTCTGTTTTCTGCTGTGTGCCTTCATGCATGAAAATGTCTTTCACTAAACACGAGAAATTTCATGCGCAGAGCATGTA
>PITV01000193.1 GCA_017577285.1 Clostridiales bacterium | reverse complement strand
TATCATACCCGACTATCCCGTTTCATCCTCAATTGATGACCTCGATCCCGTTCATTTCGGTCACGATCCATCTTCCGTCTTTTTTGACCAGCGTTACCGTATACTTCACCGTCTTCCAGGCGGGAGGTGATGCCGTATATCCCGCCTCCAGAGCAGCCGTCCTCACCGAGGATTTGATTTTTCCGTCAATCGCCGGGATGCGCTCGACGACAGTAGCCTGAGCAACATCCTCCCAGGGCCAGCACCATACCCATTTCATTTCCAGACGGTGATCAAAACCGGTTATATCATAGTAGTACAGATACGGATTGTTTCCCGCCAGCCCGTTCGCCAGGTCAGGATCGCCTCCCTGGATATAGGAAGGAGTGAAATACCTGCCCATCTCATCCCGGTTCTCACCCATCATAATGACCTGAGCGCGCTTTGCCATGCCGTCTTTCAGCACAACATAGATATTGCTGGCGTTCATGGCATAGTAAAAGGCCGTGATCATCAGGCCCAGCACACAGCAGGCGATGAACAGACGGGAGCATATGAACCATATGATTCGCTTGTAATACTTCACAGCCTTTTCCTTTCAGACCGGGTTATCCGGCCGGATAAGTATAGCATACTTTTTCCGGTTTTCAAACAGAAATGGAAGGATTTACAAAAACGGTCGCAGTTTCACTGAATAATTCAAAAGGCGTTTATCTTCATTCGACCCAGAGCGCCGCGTACCAGTTCTGCTCTTCCGTTTCCGGGTCAGACAGCGTATTGATGGTAAAGCCCAGATCCCGCACGGTCTTGAACACATCGATCCCCACACTGTGAAAAGCAGGACGGGCCTTTTTTATATTCCGGCACTCTCCCCCGTCATATCCCGCGCATTTTTTGCACAGGGCGCAGTCATTCATGGCAAAAGCGAAATAATACCCTTTTCTGAACGCCTCTCCCTCCAGCGCGAGGCTCACCCTCTGCGTCGTGGCCTTGTCATGCCCGTGGATAACGATGCCCCAGGAGTACCTCGACAGCATTTCCCGGTATTCCGCCATGCTCGGGCTTCCGGGCCGGCTGGGACAGGTCAGCCCCTTTCCCCAGTCACTGCAGCCGAACATGCATTTAAGCAGTGTCCTGCTGTCAAACGCGATATCATCCAGCACAAAAGCCTTTGCGGAAACCGCGCCAAGTTCGATCGCTCTGCTTACCAGTTCTCCGGCATATTCCGGCAATTCGCTCCTTTTCATAACACCATTCCCCCGTTCTTCAGTTTTTCATTCAGTTTGCTGTATATACGGCTGACCATCCAGGGCTCCGAACAGGCTTTCAGCGCGTCATCAAGCGTAAACCATTTCACGCCGCTGTTCTCATCAGGCTTGGAGAACAGATTGTCCGTTTCATCCGCTTCCATCAAGTATGTCACATTCAGGTGCAGATGTGACGGCACATATTCGCCGCGTTTCACATGCCCGTCAACTGTCAGGATCTCCACTGAAAACGGGGCCGCTGAGAGAGGCCGGATGTGCTTCACACCGGTCTCCTCCTTTGCCTCCCGGAGGGCAACATTCATCAGATCCGTTTCACCGTCCGCGTGTCCGCCGGTCCAGCTCCAGCTGTTGTAAATATTGTGATAGATCATCAGCACTTTATCCCTGGTCCGGTTCACGATCCAGGAGGAGGCCGTAAAATGCCTTGCCCGGTTTTCCCTTGTGAAAACATCCTTTTCATCAAGCGCTTCCAAAAGCAGTTCCCGGTCTTTTTCCTCCTGTTCATTCACAGGTTCAAAACCGGAAAGAGCCGATCTCAGCGCGTCTTTTGATTTCAGATCCATCATGCAGTCCCTCTTTTCATCAACAACGCCATTATATCAAATCATCGTCCTGATGACAACCTGATCCCGCAGATAAGCTATTACACAACCCTTTTTCTTTTATGCCGCACAAGGGAACAGAAAAGACCTCTGCCCGCAAGAGCCGAGGTCTGTAATATGAGTACCACTTTTCAGGGGTTATTCCACAGTCAGTTCATCTTCTACGGCAAAACCGTATTCATCCGCCCGCACTGACAGCACGATCTTCCCCGGCTTGTATCCGCCTCTGATGACCGCGGACGCGCAGCCCTGATAAGTTACGGTTTCACCATCTGTGTAGTCTTCTTCGGTAACAGGGTTTCCTGTCCCGAGTCCCGGCATATATCCGGCACCGGAAACAGATACGCGCAGTCTGATGGCCGCATCCGGCACAGTTCTTCCGTCCTCATCCACCACTTCCAGCCCGGTAAACACGACATCGTGCCCATCCGCTTTCAGAAAACGTCTTTCCGGAACGATCCGGATCCCCGCAGGTGCCTTCGCCGTTTCCAGTTTATCTCTGCTCACTTCCCTGCCGTTCCGGTAGCTGACTGCTTCCACCGTACCGGGTTCATACACCGTCCTGAAGCGGACAGAATCCGGCAGCGGGCGTTCCCGGGAAACCGTTTTCCGTTCGATCATTCTGCCGTTGATATACAGCGCCACCTCATCGGCATTGGAGAACACCGTCAGTTCAATGGGCCGCTGTTCGCAGCCGTGGTAATTCCAGCACCTCTGCACATCCGTAAAGCCCCACATGCTGATGACTTCCGCTTTGCCGAAATGATCCGGATGCTGTACATAAAGGTATGTTCTGTCACTTCCCCATATAACGCTGCGGTAGGCTCCCTGCGGGCGCATGCGTCCGGTAATGTCAAAGTCCGCGTCATTTGCAAGACGCCAGGGATACGGCGATGTAGTCGGCGGCATGATCGCCCATGAGCCCTGCTTCACCAGCGGATCATCAGGCTCAGCGAAAATGGATTTTCCGATGCCGGCCTCGCCGATATAGTCCCAGGCGGTCCAGGTGAAATCACCGATCACATAGGGCAGTTTTTCCACCAGCGGCCAGCGGAAGCCGATCTCCTTCGGGAAATTCTCCGAGCCAAGGATCACCCTGTCCGGAAACAGTTTATGCGATCCCTCGTACAGATCCTCCATGTAATTATAGCCGACAACATCCAGTCCGTTCGTAAAGGGTTCCGTCAATCTGTCCCATGTGGACGTCTCATCAAAATTCGGAGCATTCTGGGCCGGATCCTTTCCTTTGGCCAGAAAGTCATCCAGCCCGCACCAGAATGAGCATGTCCCGTTGCTGACAGGTCTTGTTCCGTCACGTTCGTGTATCGCTTCAGCCAGTTTTGCCGCCAGCGTATATCCGCTGTTCAGCCCGCCCCGTTCCGGTATCTCATTTCCGGTGGACCACATGATCACAGACGGATGGATCCTGTCCCGCCGGACAAAAGCGTCCAGTTCCGTTTCCCAACGCTCACTAAAATATGTACTGAAATCTCCGGGGCGTTTCGCCATTCCCCAGGCATCAAACGCCTCATCAAAAATATACATGCCTTCTCTGTCGCAGGCCTCCACCAGCGCTTCCGATGGCGGGTTATGTGCTGTGCGGATGGCATTGAAACCTGTCTCCTTCAGTTTCCGTACCTTTCTTGCTTCACATTCATAAAGCGATACCGCGCCCAGCAGTCCGTTATCATGGTGAACGCATCCGCCCTTCAGTTTTACAGTCCTGTTATTGATGCGAAGCCCGCGCTCCGCGTCTACCGTCACGGTACGGATCCCGAACAGTTTTTCGTCCTCATCCTCCGTGATTTCTTCGTTTCTGATAAAATGCGTGGTGAAGATTCCTGTATCTTTCACTTTTGTCCTGACTGTATACAGATTCGGCTCATCCGCGTCCCACAGTTTCGGATCCTTCATGGAAAATGCCATTCGTGCCGTCCCGGTGCTTACGCGATCGACCTGTATTGTCCGCGATGTTTCAGCCGCGATGCGTCCATCCGCTTCATCAACCAGCCGGATCGTGATCTGCGCCAGTCTGTTCTGCATCGTTTCATTGCAGACATCCACCCGTGCTTCCAGCCAGGCCATGCCGTCAGATATCTCTTTCGTGTACACAAAAACGCCGTCATTTCTGATATGCACAGCCGGCGCGTGACACAGTTTGACACCGCGGAAAAGGCCGCATCCGGAATACCACCGGGAGCTGGACTGGATACCGGTATTTGTATTGATGGTGATCCGGTTCTCCTGACCGAACGCGACATGATCCGTTATGTCGATATAGAACGGCGAATATCCGTAATGATGCTCACCCGCCTTGCTGCCGTTGATCTCAACGGTCGCGTGCATCATAACACCGTCAAATCTTAAGCCGATCCGCTGGTTTCTCCATTCTTCCGGGATCATAACATACTTTGTATAGTTGCACATATCTCCCGGAAAATAGCCGGAATCATACCCGGCGGGCGCGTCCGGCGTCACCGCAAGGCTGATCATGCTGTCATGCGGCAGATCAATGATCTTCTTTGATTCATCTCCAAGCATCCCGAACGAGTCCGCAAATCCTCTGCGGAACTCCCATTCACGGTCAATGTTCAAATACTGCATATAATTGCTCTCCTAACACTTTACTTTGCTTTGTCATGTGATTTGGTCGTATCATTTGAACCACAAACAGAA
>PITV01000192.1 GCA_017577285.1 Clostridiales bacterium | reverse complement strand
GATGGCACCCTCTATGTGGGCAATAAGAATTCAAAGAAATTCCACTATCCCTCCTGCGATTCCGTGCGGGAGATGAAGGAAGCCAACCGCGTCCCCTTTTTCAGCCGGGATGAGGCTGTCTCCTTCGGCTACACCCCCTGCAGCAGGTGTCAGCCGTAAGGAATCTGTCTGCCATATGTATGAAAAACCCGCCGCTCCGGTCATGGAACGGCGGGTTTCATATAGAATGTATGTTATTTCTCCGCGGCTGCTTCCGGCGGGTACAGCACAGTGACATCGCTCAGCACGGTGTCGCGCCCCGGCAGATACCCCACCAGTTCTATGCACAGGCCGTCCTCCAGATACGGATGATACGCGAGGGGGCAGAACCGGTAGGAATTGGGCCGGTCCTCCTTCGGACTCACGGTATCATCGATCACGAAATATTCGGCGTCGTTGTCGGAATCGGCAATGAACAGCGCCTGAGCTTCGCCGAGGTCCCTGTTGATGATATAGCCGGTCAGCGTCAGCGCGTGGCCGTGGCCCGCTGTGTACAGATGACGCGGGTTCTGCGTATCCACCCACTCTTCACTCACGGGAACGCTGAGGGTCCAGGAGTATTCATCAAAGTTTTCCTCTTTGATCGCGGGGGCCGAAAGCCCGCTTTCCGGGTCGGTATGGATGTATCCGTCCAGCACCCACAGCGCGTCCACAGGCGCGCCGCTCTCATCGGCATATCCGCTTTCCGTTTTCACGACTTTCCTTACAGTGCCGTCCGGATTATAGGTGTAGAGCGTCTTTTCCAGCTCGGGGGAATCCGGCTCCAGACCGAAACCGAACAGGGTGATGACGTACTTTCCCGTCACATCGTCAAAGCTGATGACCTCATCCTCCGGGCCGGCAGGGGCGCCCGGCAGCAGGCTGTACATGGCGCTGCCCGCTCCCACATTGATGCCGCCCGCGGCGCCCAGGGACAGCGCGGGAAGCATTCCGGCGAGATCGGCCGGGGAGACCTGCTCCGAGAATTCCGGCGGCAGGATCAGGCTCGTATTCAGGTAAGCGCCGGGATCAAAGGACGGCAGGAGGGCGGGATACTCCTCCTCCCAGTACAGAAGCGGCATGAGACCGTCCGCGTCCTGCCCCGTAAAGAACCATTTGACGCAGGCCGGATGCCAGCTGCCGTCATTCATGACGCGTGCCGAGATGTAGTCAAACACTTCGTCCTCGCTCGTGAAGGGCGCGCCGGTATCCGGATCGACCGCCCTTCCGGCCCAGCCCGTCAGCCACAGCATGTTGGCGGAGGCGGCGGCCCAGCATTTACGGGAATCCCCCCAGTCGCCCCGGTCCACCAGCCAGTCCCCGCAGAAGGAGGACAGCTTGTTGGTGAATTTCTCGGCGTCTGTAAGGGCGGGATCCTCCAGATCCACAGCGATCCCCGCTCTGCGCGCGGTGATCAGAAGAAGGACCTCCTCTTCCGTCAGCGCCCGGGGAAGGCCCACGATGCACATTTCGTATTGTTCGCCGTCTTCAGTCCATTCCGCCGTAAAAACGCTGTCCGGGGAGGGCGCGGCGGGCTCTTTCCAGGAGAGGGTGATCCCTTCGATGCCGGAACCGGCTTCCGGGATGTCTCCCTGCGGGGTCAGGCTCAGCGCGAGGCCGCTCAGCGGGAGCAGTGCGAGGGTGAGGAGCAGGGCGGTCACATAAATAAATCTGTTACGCATGGCATAGATCCTCCGTTCACGCATCATCATACCCCCGGTGCGCGCGTAAATCAAGTCTTTCATCGGGGAACTGTCCGCCGCCCCGGATTTTACCGGTGAACAGGATCTGAACAGGGCCGCTCCGGCGCGAAAAATGCGAAAAACAGGAATTGCCGGCCGCGTGTCGAATACACCGCTTTGAAAAGAGAGAGGCGGTGAACGGAATGGGCGTACAGCCGGCGGACGGGATCAAGCGGGAGATCCGTGAACAGGTGAAAAGGGATGCCGCGGCGCTGACGGAAGCGTATCTTCGCGATGCCTCTGAAAGGATCACCGCCCTTGTACTGGAGCATATGGAAAAAGCGTGCGGGGATGCCGGTGCGGTCTTCTGCTATGTCAGCACGGCCCGGGAGCCGGATACCCGGCGGCTGATCCGCGCGCTCTGCGGCGCCGGGAAAAGGGTGTGCGTACCCCGCTGCCTGGACGGAGGGCGGATGGAAGCGGTGCTGATCACCGGAGAAAGGGATCTCATCCCCGGAAGATTCGGCATTCCGGAGCCGCTGCCGGGCCTGCCGGTCATCCCGCCGGAGAAGGTCTGTGTCTGCGTCATCCCCTGCCTCAGCGCGGGGGCGGACGGCGTCCGTCTGGGTCACGGCGGCGGGTATTATGACCGCTGGCTGGCCGCCTGCCCGGGCAGGAAGATCTGCCTGTGCTTTGAGGCGCTCCGGCGGGAGGGTCTTCCCACGGGAGAGCATGACATTTCCGTTGATGCGCTGGTGACGGAAAAGGGGATCGTGCTCCGGTAAAGCGTCACGCTTTCCCGTATTGTAATACGCCGGGCTTTTTGATAAAATATCCGTACAGATCATGGCGGAAAGGAGGCAGAGCATGGGTATCTGCGGTGTGGTGGCGGAGTATGATCCCTTCCACCGGGGGCATTCGTATCATCTGGAACAGGCGCGGGAACTGAGCGGCTGTGAGAAGCTGGTGTGCTTTATGAGCGGCAGCTTCACCCAGCGGGGCGCTCCGGCGGTGTTCACACCGGCGGCCCGGGCCCGGGCGGCACTGGAAAACGGCGCGGACGCCGTATTGCTGCTTCCCTATACCCACGCGGTGCGGGAGGCGGAGCATTTCGCTCTGGGCGGCGTGGCGCTGACGGCGAAGCTGGGCTGCACGCATCTGTCCTTCGGCTGTGAAACGGATGATATAAGGCTTTTGCAGACAGCGGCGGAGCTTCTGGAAAACGAGGATGACGCCCTGCGGGAGGATATCCGCCGGGGGCTGGAGCAGGGGCTTTCCTTTGCCGCGGCGCGGGGCGGTGCCCTGCGGAAACGGACAGGGGATGAGGATGACCTGCTGAGCCTGCCCAACAACACCCTGGCAATCTGCTATCTGAGGGCTATCCGCCGTCTGGGCGTTTCCCTGATCCCGGTGCCGGTGAAACGGACGGGGGATTATCACGCAGTGACCGCCCAGCCCATGCCGTCCGCCTCCTATGTGCGGAGCCGTCTGGCGGCAGGGGATGACGCGGTAGTGAGGGACGCGCTCGGAGAGGCTGCTTTCGCCCTGTTTGAAGGGGAACGGGCCGCCGGCCGCGTGCTGATGCCCGGCGGAGATAAGACGGGCGCGATGCTGCTTTACCGCCTGCAGAGCATGACGCCGGAGGAACTGCGGCTATATCCCGACTGCCGGGAGGGCATCGAGAACAGGATCCTTTCTATGGCGAGGAGCGCCGCCTCCGCGGAGGAACTGGTGGACGCCGTCAAAACGCGGCGGTACACCCGGGGCCGCATCACCCGGCTGCTGTGTCACGTGCTGACCGGCACAAAGGAGGCCGATCTGCCGGAGCTGCCCTCCTATACCCGCGTCCTGGGCTTCAGAAGGGACGCGGCCGCCCTGCTGCGTTTCATGCAGGACCGGGCGGAGGCGGAAGGGCTCAGCATCCTTTCCCGGCCCGTGCCCGAAAGGGACGGCACCGGCTCCTTTGATGAAAAGGCGGATAAGCTGTGGTTCCTGGCGGCAGGGCTGGCGCCGGAGAACGCCTATAAGGAAAAATGCGTGATCACCGGCTGAGGTGATCTGAATATTTGGAAGGGGAAAGTCCGTCCCCTTTGAAAGGGATATTATGCGTGAGATTTGCTGCAATGAGATCACCCGGGCGGTGAGGGAACTGTTCCTGGGCTGCGCCTACCGGATCGGCGATGATGTGAAGCGCGCCGTGGAGCGGGCGAAGGCCGCGGAGGAGCGGGATAATCCCATGGGCGCCGGCATCCTGGAGGAACTGCTTGAAAATTACCGGGTGGCGGAGACGGAGCGGATCGCTCTGTGTCAGGATACCGGCATGGCGGTGATCTTCGCCGAGGTGGGGCAGGATGTGCATATCACCGGCGGAGCTTTCGAGGATGCTGTCAACGAGGGCGTCCGGCAGGCGTACACGCAGGGATATCTGCGCGCCGGCGTGGTGCGTGATCCGCTCTATGACCGCGTCAATACCCGCGACAACACCCCCGCCGTCATCCATACCCGCGTCGTGCCGGGAGAGCATATCCGGCTGCTGGGGGCCGCCAAGGGCTTCGGCAGCGAGAACATGAGCCGCATCGCCATGCTGCGGCCCGCCGACGGGGAGGAGGGCGTGCTGGATTTCATCGTGGAAACGGTGAGGCAGGCCGGGCCCAATCCCTGCCCGCCGGTCATCCTGGGGGTTGGCATCGGGGGAGACTTTGAATCCTGTGCCAGGGCCGCCAAGGAGATGACCGCCCTGCCGCTGGATGGCCTGAATCCCGATCCGCGCTACGCCGCGCTGGAGGAGAAGGCGCTGAAGGAGATCAACAAACTGGGCATCGGCCC
>PITV01000191.1 GCA_017577285.1 Clostridiales bacterium | reverse complement strand
CTGCAAAGACGGGCGCTTTCATTTGCACGAGGTATTCAGAAACAAAAACGGCTCCTGTGAGCAGGAGGCCGAAAGGAGAAGAAAATGCGCAAACTGTTTACCTCGGAATCTGTTACGGAAGGACATCCCGACAAACTGTGCGATCAGATCTCGGATGCCGTGCTGGATGCCGTGCTGGATCAGGATCCCATGAGCCGTGTGGCCTGTGAGACCTGCACCACCACGGGCCTCATCCTTGTGATGGGCGAAATGACCACCAGCGGTTATGTGGATATCCAGTCCATCGCCCGTCAGGTGGCGGTGGATGTGGGCTATGACCGCGCCAAGAAAGGCTTTGACGGACACACCTGCGCTGTGCTTACCGATGTGCATGAGCAGAGCGCGGATATCAGTGCGGGCGTCAGCGACGCGCTGGAAAACCGCGGCAGCGGCGATTTTGAGACCGGTGCCGGCGATCAGGGCATGATGTTCGGCTATGCCTGTGACCAGACCCCTGAAATGATGCCTATGCCCATCGCGCTGGCGCACCGCCTCACCCGCCAGATGGCGAAGGTGCGCAAGGACGGGACCTGCCCCTGGATGCGTCCGGACGGCAAGGCGCAGGTGACGGTGGTTTATGAGGACAACACCCCGGTTTCCGTGGATACCGTTGTTATCTCCACCCAGCATGACGAGAATGTGTCTCAGGAGCAGATCCGTGAGGAGATGCTGCGTGAAGTGGTGAGCAAGGTGATCCCCGCCGAACTGCTTACGGATGAGACCCGGTATTTCATCAATCCCTCGGGACGTTTTGTGATCGGCGGCCCCGCCGGTGACAGCGGACTGACCGGACGCAAGATCATCGTGGATACCTACGGCGGATACGCCCCCCACGGCGGCGGCGCCTTCTCCGGCAAGGATCCCACCAAGGTGGACCGCTCCGCGGCCTACGCTGCCCGCCACGCCGCCAAGAATGTGGTGGCCGCCGGCCTCGCGAAGGAGTGTGAAGTGGCGCTGGCTTACGCCATCGGCGTTGCCCGTCCCGTGTCCTATCAGGTGAATACCCGCGGCACCGGCATCATTAGCGATGAAAAGATCGCCGGACTGGTGGAGAGCACTTTCGATATGCGTCCCGATGCTATCATCGAGCGCTTCCAGCTGCGCCGTCCCATCTACCGTCAGACCGCCGCATACGGTCATTTCGGCAGGACTGATCTGGATCTTCCCTGGGAAAGGACAGATTTTGCTGACATCCTGAGGGAAAAGGCAAAGGAACTGAAGTGATCCCGGGCGGGGATGCTCCCGCTCGCGCGTGAGAAGACCGGCCGGCATGATGCCGCCGGCCTTTTCATATTTCCGGGCGCTTTTGCATGCGGCGGACCGGATGTGTTATAATATCCGCGAATCTTTTACCGGAGGATGACCTTGAAGAAGACCTGGTTCAGGCTGGATAACGCCGGAAAACTGTATCCGGCCGTTTCAAACAGAAAATGGAGCGCTGTGTACCGCATTTCGGCCGAGATGGATACTGAGGTGGATGCCGGGGTGCTGCAGCAGGCGCTCAATGATATACTGCCCCGCTTTCCCAGTATGAACGCCCGGCTGCGGCGGGGCCTGTTCTGGTGCTATCTGGAGGAGAACCCCTGGCCCATGCAGGTGCGTGAGGACAGCGGTCATCCCTGTATGCGATTCCTGTGGAAGGAGGACAGGGGGCATCTGGTAAGGGTCACCTGGTTTCACAGCCGGATCAGCGCAGAGTTTTTCCATTCTCTGTGCGACGGCGGCGGAGCGCTGGTGATGTTCAAGACCCTTCTTGCCCGGTACTGTGAACTGCGGGGCGAGGAAGTGGAATACAACAACGGCGCTGTGAACTATCTGGAGGAGCCCTCAAAGGAGGAACTGGAGGACACGTTCCTCAAAATGCCTCTGCCACGGGCGAGGAGCGCCAGAAGCGCCAGCAAAGCCTGGCATTATCCCGCCACGAAGGAAGTGCCCCACACCCTGCATCTGGTCTCCGCCCTGCTGGACGGGGAGAAGCTGCGGATGACCGCGAAGGAGAAGGGCGCCACCATCAACGAGTACATGACAGCGGTCATGCTGTGGTGCGCCTACCGTCATCAGGTGGAAAACACGCCTGTCCGGCGTCAGCGCCCCGTGCGGGTGCAGGTGCCGGTCAATATGCGCGTACTGTATCCGTCAAAGACGCTGCGGAATTTTTCCACCTATGTGATGCCGGAGATCGACCCGGCGCTGGGAGAATATACCTTTGATGAGGTACTGGAGCGGGTGCAGGCTTTCATGAAGTATTTTGCCGACCCCAAATTCCTGTATTCCGCTATTTCCGCCAATGTGGCGGATGAGCGGAAGCTGATCGTGCGGTTCATGCCGCTTTTCATCAAGCACTTTGCCATCTCGGCGGTGTTCCGTCAGGCGGGGGCCAGGATCACGACCGCCACCTTCAGCAATCTGGGACGCATCACGATGCCATCCGGCGCCGATAAGCATGTAACGGGCTTCGAGGCCGTCCTCGGCCCCTCCGAACGGCCCCTTACCAGCGTATGCATGGCCACCTGCGCCGGGCAGATGCGGCTCACTTTTTCAAGAAACATCCGGGAGACCGATTTCATCCGGGAAGTGCTGTGCTTCCTGGTGGAAAAGGGGATATCCGTTACCGTGCGTACCAATCGGGAGGTGAATACATGAGTTACTGCGTTCATTGCGGCGTGAAACTGGAGCGAAGCGAAGGCTCCTGCCCGCTCTGCGGCACGAGGATCATCGATCCTGCCGCGGAAGAAACAGCGGATGCTGTACAGCCGCCCTATCCGGTCCATAACGGGGAGCAGATCCTGAGAAAGAGCAAAAAGAACCTGCTTCAGGTGGCAGGGGCCCTTACCCTGATCCCCGCTGCCATCTGTATACTGCTGGATCTTGTCATATCCGGGCGTATCAGGTGGAGCCTGTACGCGGCGGCGGCTCTGTGCATCCTGTTCGGCGCCTTTGCCCTGCCCCTGATGCACAGAAAGCACCGCTTTCTGGTGTCCATGATCTTTCTGGCCTGCGCGGGCATCGGGTATCTCTACATGATTTCCCGCCTTGTGGGGGGCGGCTGGTTCCTGCCGGTGGCGATGCCCTCCGTGCTGATCGGCTGCGGATTCATCTACTTCTTTGTTCTGTGGATCCGCAGAAGGCATCCCGGCAAGTTTGCCATCGGCGGTGTGTTCTTTATTTCAGCGGGCTGCCTGTGCATCACAGTGGAAACTCTTCTGCTCCTGTTCTTCAGGCCGGATGTATTTGCCTATCACTGGTCGCCCTTCGCTGCCGCGCCCACGGTCTTTATCGGCATCCTTTTGCTGGTGACGGATCATGACAAGGACCTGATGGATGAACTGAGACGCCGTCTGCATTACTGATCTTCCGACAGGATTTCAGACAGAATATAAAAGGAGCCTGCAGACCCTTTCCGGGCCTGCAGGCTTTTTGTGTTATCCAAATGTTTCCGGTTTACCGGCGCGGGACAAGCATCACTTCGCGCATTCTGTAACGGCGAAGTACCGCACAGTCTGCATGACCACTTTATCCACGGTGGCGCCGTAAGGATAGATCATGCGCAGGAAGGCCTCGCGTGCCTTCATCCATTCGCCGAAGGCGCTTCTGGAGGTGCTGATCAGGGCACGGTCTTCCTCCGCGGCGGCGCTGTAGCGTTTGCTGACGAGAAGGTTCAGCTGCTGCATCCACGCGCTGCGGGTGTCATCGAACACACCGGAATGAGTCTGGCAGAGGGTGATCATGGTGAACACATTGGTATCCTGGATGGGCTCGATGCGGACCGCGCACTTTTCGCCCGGTACTGCCTCTTCACCGCTGGAGAGCAGGGTGTCGGGGCAGTCTTTCCTTGTCATGCCCGGACGGTTGTATTCCAGGCACAGATCGGCGAGGCGGTTCTCCAGGATGGTGTTGATCTCCTTCTGAACCATGACGGGATCATCGGGATACAGAGTGGTCAGTTCGGCTTCATACACGGCGATGAAACGGAAGAACTGGGCTTTCTCCTGCATGATGATCTGCTTCTCGGCTACAGAAGCGGTGGCCATGAATCTGTCATACATATCATCGATGTAGGCGAACCAGCCCTCGCGCGCCGCGGCGTACGCGGTCAGCTTGTCTTCATCGGTCACGGCGAGAGCCAGCGCGCTGTCCAGATCGACCTGAACATCGAGGTGTTCGTCGCAATGGTGCAGGCGGTAGACGATCTCGCCGTCTCCGTCACTGATCAGCTCGCGTTCGCAGCAGTCCAGCCCTGTGGGCGTGCGGGGAGGTGTGGGAGGAGGCGGGTTCTTGTCGCAGGGGCTTATCACTGTATTGGAGGTCGCCTGGAGGTACCGGGCATTGATAAGGGTGCTGACTACGCGATAATTCAGCCATGCCCAGTTCACCACGACCTTGTTGCCGATATCCGTTTTGTCGACCACATGGGTGAAAGGATAGGGAACATTCACTGTCTCACCCGGGTTCAGTGTTTCCAGGGTGAAGAACGGAGTGACCATCGGATCCTGGAGGACATCCCACAGT
>PITV01000190.1 GCA_017577285.1 Clostridiales bacterium | reverse complement strand
ATCCAGCACCAGCTCAATGCCGCTCATTTCCGTCAGCATATCATGCAGCGCGTCCAGATTCTTTCCGTACCAGTCGGGAAAATGCAGGGCATCTTTCAATGCCGCATGGATCTGTTCCTTATCCTGCCAGCCGGCGCAGTCCAGCCAAACCTGTTCAAACTTTTCACTCATATCAGTTGATCTCCTCAAAGCTTTCATAATGGTTTGGCGTATAGTAGATACGCCAGGTGTTACCGTCTTTACAGAAAACGAGACGTTTTTCGCTGCGATATCCGCCATCGTAGTCAATATCGCATTCAGTGTAATTTCCTCTTGGAAGCAATCCGTCATAATTGCCGAAACGGTCGCCGCCGATGGATTTGCCGGGAGCGACATCCCACAGGTTGCCTCTGCTGGACACCCAGCCCAGCGCCTCTGCCTGGGATTTGGTGATGAAGTTGGGCGGCAGTTTGCCGTAGGCGCGGATATACGCGGCTACATCCTCCTTGGAAGTGTAGGAACCGTTTTTTTCTGGAACAGATGATTTCGGCGCTTCTGTTGGAGCCGTCCTTTCGCCTGCCGGGCGGTCATCCTTCACTGTCAGCCCGTCAAGGGGTACCCGCCTTTCCCGGCAGCCGATAACGATATCGAGGTCATCCTCTGTCCATTCGCTCCTGCGGGGCACATCAAAGGTGACTGTGCCGTCCAGCGTCTCCATGGAATAGACCGATTTATACTTGAAGTTCAGTTTGCCGGTGTATGTTCTGCCGTCCAGCGTGAGGATGCCGGACAGGCAGTTGGCGATCTTCAGATCGCTTCCGGCATAATTGGTCAGCCTTACGGAGACGGTGATCCGGTCTTTCCCGTTTCCCGCGGAGGTGATGCTGATGCCGCCGGGCGTGCATTCCATCTCTTCGCTGTAATGCTCAAAGTACGGCTCGGTCTCATCAAACCAGCTGTCCAGGCCGTCTGCCCAGTCTCCGCAGGAGAAGAAGGCGGGGAAGAGCCCATTGCTCTTCAGTTCAGAAATGACGGAGCTGCTGATCACATCCCCGGCGCCGCCCTTCGCGTACAGCCAGAAGGAACCGCTGTCCGTGATCAGCAGGAGCAGCGTGTCTTCGCTGAAACCGCCTGCCTCATAATAGGTGCGGCACATGTCTTTCAGAGATGTGCCCTTTGTATCCCTGTCCGTGATGATGACGAAATCCGGCGTGTATACATCCCAGAGTTCGAGCCGTTCTTCAAAATACTCCCTTTCATCGGCGGAGAAGAAACCGGCGTTGTCCATCAGGCAGCTCCTGTTTTCCGCGATGCCCGCGAAGGGCAGCAGTGAAAACAGGACAGCCAGCAGGGTCAGCAGGGAGAATATCCTTTTCTTTAACATGGGTCTTCCTTTCAGATGACCGTATCGCGGCGATACGGTCGGTATCGTTGATTTCGCGGCATCATTATATGAAATGATCATTTTCCTGTCAAGGAAGTTTGCTTTTCAGCATCCGCAGCTGACGCTGAAGTTCTTCGAATTCCGCGTTCAGCCTGTCCGGACTGTCGCCCTTCTTCGGATGGCTCATGCGGCTCGTGACCGCGGCCATGCGCATTTCCAGCGTGGTGATCTCCATCTGCAGCTGCTCCCTGGAAAGATCGCGGTTCCCGCTTTCCTCCATGCGGGAAAGGCTGCCTTCAAAGGTCCTGATATCCCCGTTTTCGATCCGGAGGATCCGGGTGGCGACAGCTTCCGTGAAGGAACGGTCATGGCTGACGAAGAGCAGTGTGCCCTCATAGGTCTTCAGCACTTCCTCCAGTGCTTCCATGGTGAACACATCCAGATGATTGGTGGGCTCATCCAGGATCAGCACATTGATATCGGATGCCAGCAGCTTCACCAGAGCCGTCTTGGCCCGTTCTCCGCCCGAGAGGACGCTGACGGGCTTGAACACATTGTCGCCCGGAATGCCGAGCCTGCCGAACAGGATGCGCACCATGCTGACCGGACGGATGGAGGTGCGCATGGCGTTGTCCAGCGCGGAAAGCTCCGGAAGGAGGGTGCTTTCATGATCCTGATCGAACCAGCCGGGCTTCACGCCGGGGGAGAAGCGGATGTCTCCCGAATACCGGATCTCTTCCAACAGGGCGGAAGCATTGCACAGCAGTCTCAGCAGGGTGGTCTTTCCGCAGCCGTTGGGCCCTGTGAGTGCGGTGCGGCTGCCGGTAGGCAGGATAAATGACGCACTCTTCAGCAGCTGCTTTTTTCCGGCGGACAGGGTGAGACCGTCCGCCCGCAAAGCGGTCTGCGAAATGATGGCGCTGCCCCGGTCCAGATCCAGACGGATATCCGGCAGATCCTTCGGGCGCTCCTTCTTTTCCAGATGCTCCACCCGGTTCTGGATGGTACGTTTCTGATGGCTCAGCTGCAGGATGGCGTCTGTCGCTTCCCTTGTGTGCAGCCTTGCCTCGCTGTTTCCCATGCGGGAGGGCGCCTTCTTCACCTGCTGGGAGCGTTCCTGCATCTTCTGGGCCGAGGCCTCGAGACGGGACTTTTCTTTCCTGTACTGCTCATACTCAAAGGCGGCGAACTCCCGCTGCCGCCGGTTTTCCTCCCGGAAAGCGTCATAATTGCCGGGATAGACCGTCACCTTTCCCTCGTTCAGATACCAGATCTTTTTGCAGCACAGGTTCAGCAGTTCCCTGTCATGGCTCACGAGAAGCAGCGCGCCCCGGTGGGCCAGCAGATGCTTTTTCAGCTGCTCGATGCCTTCCCGGTCCAGATCGGTGGTGGGCTCATCGGCGAACAGCAGCGGTGTGGCGCGGCTGAAGGCGGAGGCGATCCGCCGGCGGGTCTTTTCACCGCCGGAGAGGTGGGGGGCGTTTGCCGGCGCGCTGAAAGCGGCACGCAGGGGGGAATCAGCCTCCGTATCCTCGCTGCCTGTCTGCCGGATCACGGCGATGGGGCAGTGACGCCGGACGGTGCCGCTGTCCGGCGCGATGCTGCCCGAGAGCAGCCCCAGCAGGGTGCTTTTTCCGGCGCCGTTCTCGCCCACCAGCCCGATGCGGTCGCCGTCATAGACGGTGAGTCTTTCGATATCGAACAGAGTTCTGTCCCCGTAGCTTTTCTTCAGATGTTCACAGGACAGCAGTATATTCAGTTCATTCATGATCTTTTCACTCCCTTTATATGCCGGAAGTGCCTTTTTCTTGTTATTATTCTGTTATGCGCGGGCGGTATTTGCACGCAAAAAGAAAGAGGGGCACACCGGCAGCATCACAAACAAAGGCCTTTCGGCTCAGATCGTTCATTCCCGCTGTCAGTTGCTCTTCTTCATGTGCTTTCCGGTACCTTGCCCTTTCATCAGGATGGGTAAAGTATAGCACCCGGGAAAGCGGATGTCAAGGACGGGCGTCTGCCGCTTTTGCGTTGACGCGAAACGCGAAAAATGATATCATATCTGCAGCAAATACCGCTTTCCGGAGGAAAAAACGATGCCCAAGCCCAAGACGATGTATGTCTGCAATGCCTGCGGATGTGAATCCCCCCGCTGGTTCGGGAAGTGCCCCGAATGCGGGGCGTGGAACACGATGGAAGAGAAAGCGCCCGAGGTTCCGGTCTCCGCTGCGAAAGTGATGAAACAGCGGGGCGGCACCGGCAGCAGCGCCATGCCCCTGAAGGAGATCGAATCCGGCCCCCAGACCTATATCCCGTCCGGCAATGAGGAACTGGACAGGGTGCTGGGCGGCGGCATCGTGGAGGGCAGCCTGATCCTTGTGGGCGGCGAACCGGGCATCGGCAAGTCCACCCTTCTTCTTCAGGTATGCACCCATCTGGTGGAGCAGGGAAAACGCGTACTGTACATCAGCGGCGAGGAAAGCGCCCGTCAGATCAAGCTCCGGGCGCGGCGTCTCGGCACAGGAGACAGTGATCTGCCTGTTCTTTGCGAAAACGCCATGGATGCCGTGGAGGAGAAACTGAACGCCATCCAGCCCGAATTCTGTGTGATCGATTCCATCCAGACCATGTACCGTCCCGAGATGGGCTCCGCCCCCGGCTCTGTAAGCCAGGTGAGGGAAAGCGCGGCGCTTCTGATGCGCTATGCCAAGCAGAACGGCTGCGCCATCTTCCTTGTGGGGCATGTCACCAAGGAGGGCGCCATCGCCGGCCCCCGGGTGCTGGAGCATATGGTGGATGTGGTGCTTTATTTCGAGGGCGACCATCAGCATGAATACCGGCTGCTGAGAGCGGTGAAGAACCGCTTCGGGAGCGTCAATGAACTGGGCATCTTTGAGATGACTGCAGACGGGATGCGCCAGGTGCAGAACGCCAGCGCCACCCTGCTCTCGCAGCGGCTCAAGGGCACCAGCGGCAGCTGCGTGATGTGCGGGCTGGAGGGTACCCGGCCTATCCTGGTGGACCTGCAGGCACTGGTCACCCAGACGTATTACGCTGTGCCCCGGCGCACTGTGGGCGGCATGGAGAACAGCCGCGTCATGCTGCTGCTGGCGGTCATGGAAAAACGGGCCGGGCTCAAAATGTACAATCAGGATGTCTATATCAATGTGGCCGGCGGCATGAGCCTTTCGGAACCCGCGGCGGATCTGGCACTGTGCATGGC
>PITV01000189.1 GCA_017577285.1 Clostridiales bacterium | reverse complement strand
CCTGCGTACCGTCTCGCGCGGTAAATTTTATTATACATCAAACACGGATATAATGATATAGCAAAATCGGAAAAATGGATATATTGGCCGGATTTGACGCATTTTTTGCATCATTTGCATATAAATGTTCGCCAAACGCCCCGCCGTCAGGAAATGGAGAAACCGCCGTTCACGGAAAGCACATGTCCCGTGATGAAGGAGGAATCCTCCCCGCACAGGAAGGCCACCGCCTTCGCCACATCCCCGGGTGTGCCGATGCGCTCCAGCGGGGTATCCTGCCGCAGGGCCTCCTTGTCCTCTTTGGAATAGCCGTTCATCATATCGGTATCGATAACGCCGGGACATACGCAGTTCACCCGCACGCCGCTGCCGCCCACTTCCTTGGCCAGAGCCTTGGTCATGCCGATGAGGGCCGCCTTGGACGCGGAATAGGCCGCCTCGCAGGAGGCGCCCACCTGCCCCCACATGCTGGACATATACACGATACAGCCGTTCTGACGGCTGATCATGGAGGGCAGGAAGGCCTTTGTGATGAGGAAGGCCCCCTTCACATTGGTATCCATCAGGTCATCCCATTCCCGCTCCGTCATATCCTGAAAGAGCCCCGTCCAGGCGATACCCGCGTTGCAGATGAGGATCTCCGGCGTGAAGGGCAGCTCCCGCTTCAGCTGTTCCACGGCCTCGCCGCTGCGCTGATCGCACCGGAATGCGCTGGCGCCCGTTTCACCGCACAGGGCGGCCGCGGCCTCCGCGTTGCTCTTGTAGGTAAAGGCCACCGTGTGCCCGGCGGCGGTGAAATGCCTGACGCAGGCGGCACCGATGCCCCGGCATCCGCCGGTGATAAGGATCTTGCTCATAACCCCTCCGGAAAGGCGCGGACGCGCCGCGCCGCTGTATGCGCCGCGCGGATCCGCGGCACAGAAAAAGGTACGGGTGATGACCGTACCTTAAAAATTGCTGCCGTTCCAGCCCCAGTATGTACACTCCTCGTACTGCACATACACGTTATCCTTCTGTATGCCCAGCGCATCGCTCACCACGCGGGTCGCCTCGGCGGTCAGCTTCTCCAGACAGTCTCCGGAAACGCTTCCCAGATACTTTACGGTGATAAACGCCAGTTTGTCATCCGTCTTTCCGCGGAAATACAGATGACAGTCTCCGCTCACCTCCACCATCAGCCAGTCCTCGCGCTTTCCGGGGAGCAGGGTGATGGCCTGACCCATGGCGCTGACGATCTGCTTCTCCTGAGCGGGAGTGACGGGACAGTTGACGCGTGTTGAAATATAAGGCATAGCGCACCTCCGTGTTCATTTCGGAACAGGAACAGGATACCACAGCCGGCGGCGGATTTCAAGGCATGCCGGCAAAAAGTGAAACAGAAATACAATGACGGACGCTCCCGGCAGCGCGTGAAAAAGAAGGGCGGCAGACGGGGAGGCACTCATTTTCCGCTTGACAGTCCCTGCCCCGCGCGGTATGCTTGTGGCGGATCTGAAACATGAAAAAATACGGATACGGCACGGAGGCGGAGCATGGAAGAAAATCTCCTGAGGTCCCCTGATCTGAAGGATATACGGATCACAGACGCGTTCTGGCGCAAGCGGATCGACGTGGCGCAGAACATCTCCATCGACTATATGTGGAAGGCCATCAACGATGAGATCGAGGGCATCACGCCCAGCGGCTGCATGCGCAATTTCCGCATCGCGGCGGGGCTGGAAAAGGGCGATTTCTACGGATTCCAGTTTCAGGACAGCGATCTGTACAAATGGCTGGAAGCCGTGGGCTACAGCCTGCAGACAAAGCCCGACAGCGAACTGGAGGCCCGGGCGGACAGCGCCATCGACCTGATGGAAAAGGCACAGCTGGATGACGGTTATCTGGATACCTACTATATCATCAAAGATATCGGAAAGCGCTGGACCTGCCTGAGGGACATGCACGAGCTGTATGTGGCCGGGCACATGATGGAAGCCGCGTGCGCCTACTGCAAAGCCACCGGCAAGCGCAAGGTGCTGGATATCGCCTGCCGCTTCGCCGATCATATCTGCACCGTGTTCGGGCCGGGCGAAGGACAGAAAAAAGGCATTCCCGGCCATCAGGAAGTGGAGCTGGGGCTTCTTAGGCTCTACGGCGTCACCGGAAACAGAAAATATCTGGAGCAGGCAAAGTTCTTCCTGGACGAGCGCGGGCAGCAGCCCTGCTATTTCGATACCGAGGCCGCGGACAGGGGCGAGAAAAAGGAAACCTACGAAAAGGCCTGGAGCCGCGTTCAGGGGCGGGATCTGCCCTACAACTATCAGCAGGCCCACAAGCCCGTGCGGGAGCAGAAGGAGGCCGTGGGCCACGCCGTGCGCTGCTGCTATATGCTGAGTGCCATGGCGGAATGCGCCGGGCTGACCGGTGATGAAAGCCTGGACGCCGCCGCCGAGACCCTGTGGCGGGACATCACCGAAAAGCAGATGTATCTCACCGCCGGCGTGGGCAGCCAGAGCGACGGCGAGAGCTTCTCCTTTGACTATGACCTGCCCAACGACCGCATGTACAACGAGACCTGCGCCTCCATCGCCCTGCTGATGAGCGCGAAGCGGCTGTTCGAGCGCCTGCCCCGGAGCAGCTATGAGGATGTGGCGGAAAGGGCGCTGTTCAACGGCATCCTCAGCGGCATCAGTCTGGACGGGACCCGGTTCTTCTACTGCAATCCCATGGAGGTGTGGCCCGAGCGGGCAAAGCGCCGGGCGGATATGCACATCGACACCGTGCGCCAGGGCTGGTACGGCTGCGCCTGCTGCCCCACCAATGTGCTGCGCACGCTGACGGGCCTGGGCGCCTACATCTGGAGCCGGAAGGATGACACCGTCTATCTGAACCAGTATATCGCCAGCGAGGCGAGGATCAGCCTGCCCGGCGGAGACACTGTGCTGGAGCTGAAGGGCAGCTATCCCTACAGCGGAAAAATGACCCTGACGGTGCGGGAGGCCGCGAGCCTCAACCTGGCCCTGAGGATCCCCGGCTGGTGTGAAAGCTTCCGCGTATCCTGCGGCGGACGGGAATATGAGCGCTCCGCCAACGGCTATGTGTATCTCCGGGAAGCTTTCGCCGCGGGGGCGGTGATCAGCATCGAGCTGGATATGACGCCCCGCAAGGTGTACTGCAGCGCGAACGTGCCCTTCAACGCAGGCAGGGCGGCCCTGACCAGAGGCCCGCTGGTGTACTGCATGGAGGAGGCGGATAACGGAAAGCAGCTGTGGAACCTGAAGATGACGGACAGCGCCGTCAGTGAGCAGCGCCGGAGCGAGCCGGAGGAAATGATCGCCCTGACGATCCCCGGCCTGCGGGAGGAGAGCGCGGAGGGCGCCCTTTACACCGCCCGCAAAAAGACAGTCACGCCGAAGGAGCTGACCTTCATCCCCTACTATGCCTGGTGCAACCGGGGCGAGGGCGAGATGCAGGTGTGGGTGCGGGACGAGTGAAAGAGCCGCCCGGAAGGCTAAACCTGAAAAGCCCGCCCCAAAAATGAACTGAAAAGCCCGCCCGCGGCACGGCATCCCGGAACAGACAGATATCATGAAAAGGTGTCACAAGGCGGACGGGATGATATGAAACAGACGATATGAAGCGGATGATTTGAAGCGGATGATATGAAACAGATGCTATAAAGCACACAATTAAAAGCACATAACATAATACAGAGCGCGGATCCATTGCCGGACCCGCGCTCTGTTTTTACATCGGGATCTTCAGATATTTTACGGTCTCTTCGTTCCGCAGTAGGGGCAGAAGTTGAAATCGCTGATGTTCTGTGTTCCGCAGCCGGGGCAGAACCAGTCTGTCGCGGGCTTCATGGTGCCGTCTTCCATGCAGAAGTTGGTGTTGCGCACTCCGCCGCAGGCAGGGCAGATCCACTCGCCGGGCTGCAGCACGATCTCCTCCTCCGCAACGGGAGGCTCGAAATCGTAGGAACCGGTATAGACCACATACACGCCGGAGCCCTTGCTTCTGTCATACACCAGGATCGTGCTTTCATCATTGGAAACAGAGATGTTGGAAGTGTATCTGTAATCCGCGCTGAAGGGGATCACTTCCTCGCCGGCAAGACCGATCACGCCCACAGAACCGTCGTTCTTCTGAAGCACCACCAGCCTGCTCTGATCATTGAAATAGCTGTAATCCTTGAATCTCTCCGCCAGTTCGCCCGCCGCGGCGGTGATGATGATATAGGAGCCGTCCAGATCCTTCACGTGGCCGAAAGCGCCGGTGACAGACACCACGTTGCTGGCATACTTGAAATCGCTGTAGGTTTCCACGCCGTTCAGGTCGCAGAATCCGAGTTGTCCGTCCCTGTACCCGGCAACATAGCCGGTAGCGAACATGTGATCGGAATAATAGTCGATATCGGAATACGCGCAGCGGACTACCAGTTTTCCGGTCGTATCGATCAGGCCGTAGCCCACATTCGGCTTCACTCTGGCGTAATCGCCGGAGAACCTGTTGCTGTAGGTGAAATTGGCGGCACCGGTGATCACCAGGTTGCCCTGAAGATCATAATAATTGCACTTTCCGTCATCCATGAGCCACTGGGAGACCTCATCCCTTGTCAGGGTGCACTCCGGGCAGAAGGCCTTCTGAC
>PITV01000188.1 GCA_017577285.1 Clostridiales bacterium | reverse complement strand
GTATATATCCGATGTCTCCGGATAACGCGGATCCCAGGATACACCTTCATAGTGAACAGGTCGTGTAGGATCAAGATCCTTGAAGTATCTGCTCATTTTCAGGATCACAGAACCGCCGTAAGATTCATTTCCGCAGGACCACATCAATACGCACGGATGATTGCGGTCTCTCTGCCCGATGCTGTCCGCTCTGTCCAGCATCATGTTCAGATATTCTTTCCGGTCTCCCGGAAGAGCCTGATCAAGGGGCAGTTTTCCCCAATGAACGCTGTTGAAGAAATCATGTGTCTCCATATTGCATTCATCTATCACATAA
The DNA here is from genome assembly GCA_017577285.1 of Clostridiales bacterium. GTDB lineage: Bacteria > Bacillota > Clostridia > Christensenellales > Aristaeellaceae > ZC3RG03. The sequence goes on along the minus strand of PITV01000188.1, from coordinate 4,390 downwards.
AGTCCCAGTTCATCTGCAAGGCTGTACAAAACTGAGCTGTTCGGATAGTGGCTTGTACGGATCGCGTTGATATTGTTGCGTTTCATGATGATCAAATCACGGCGTATCTTTTCAGCAGGCACAGCACGGCCTGTTTCACCGCAGAAATCATGCCGGTCTGTTCCTTTGAACACGATGCGTACACCGTTCAGATACATGATGCTGTCTTTGATCTCAAACAGGCGGAAGCCAATCTTCTGGCGGATATGCTCGCAATTCCGGCCCTTGCGGTCATACAGATCGATCAAAAGGGTGTACAGATGCGGATCCTCGCTGCTCCATAAATGCGGATCACTGACATCAAACTCCACTTCAGTCCGGCCGTTTGATGCATGCACCGTTTTTTCTTCAACAAGGTTTTCAGGGGCACTGTCAATCAAACGCAAACGAATTTCCGCTCCTCCGGGCGCGAAGATATCCATCCTGCATGACAGTTTCCCGGTTTTCATATCTTCTGTCGGGATCGCATCGGTTTCTATATGCGTAAGGTGCGCGTCAGGGATCGCCTGCAGCCAGACATCGCGGAATATCCCGCTGAATCGCATGAAATCCTGGTCCTCAAGCCAGCTGGATACGTTCCAGCGGTATACACGGCAGGCAAGTTTGTTTTCTCCACTGCGAATATACGGTGTAAGTTCAAATTCGTCCGGCGTGAATGAATCAGACGCGAAGCCGATATAAAAACCGTTCAGCCACAATGCAACGCAGCTTTCGACACCCTGGAATGAAACGATCACCCGCTTATTTTCCCATCCTGCAGGGAGCATAAAGTATTTCACATAGCAGCCGACCGGATTGAAATACTCCGGCATCTGTCCAACATCCGGATCCTCCAGCCCGTCCCAGGGATACTGAACATTGCAATACTGCGGATGCCCGTATCCCTCCATCTGGATATGCGCCGGTACAGCAATATCAGCCCAGGGACGGCAATCGTAATCATTCTTTTCAAAACCGTCAATGACCTGGCGCGGATTCATCGCGTGAAAAAACTTCCAGTAGCCGTTGAGCGACAGACGAAGCGAGTTTCTTCCCTCTTCACACTCTTCAGCAGACGCATACGCAATATGATCGGAATGAGCCGGCAGACAGTTTTCGCTGTAATATGAGGGATCCGACAGCCGACGTTCATCAAATTCCATGAAGAAGTCCCCCTATCTGAAGACTGACAATATTTGTATACATTATAGCATTGACATTTCATTTACGCAATGTATGATTCCTTCATGCTTATGACAAATATGAACCGTTTCGACCATCAACAGCACCTACAGTTATTCATGTATGCGTGATATCTCTCTATCCTTCTGTTGTTATGCAGTCTGTCCGCTAAAGCAGCCTGAATCAGTATCTGCCATAACAGGTTCCTCACTTATGTTTTCCTGTTTTTGTTCCACATAAACGCCCTCCCCTTTCCCGTTCAAATACAGGAAAAGGGAGGGCGAGACGATCTAACTTTTACTGTTGTGGATTGCCGGTAATAATACCGTAGATCAGCAGACCAATGATCAGTACAGCCGTCACGATAATAACGATATCCACTGTTCTGAGCGAAACATGATCCTTGATCTTGTCATACACCTTGTAGCGGCGGGGCTGTCTTTTTCCCCCGGAAAACTTCTTTTCGGACTGCTGCTTGGCGATCTCCATCTCCGCTCTTGTATTCTGAATACTTCTTTTATCATCCATAGTTCTGTTACTTCTTTACGATGTACTTGCGCACGTCGATAGACACAGCCAGAATGATGATCAGGCCGCGGATGATGTACTGAATGTAGGGGTTGATACCCAGGAACTGCAGCGCGTATACGATGGCCTGCATGATGACAGCACCGATAACAACACCCTGGATGGTACCAACGCCGCCGGAGAAGCTTACACCGCCAACGACCACAGCGCTGATGGCATCACATTCATAGTTAAGTCCGGTATTCGCGCCAACGGAGGTGATACGGGCTGCTTCCAGGAAGGAGGCGATTCCGTACAGCACACCAGCCATCAGATAAACGAGCATGATGGTCTTTGCCACATTAACGCCGGATACAGCGGCAGCTTCCATATTGCCGCCTACAGCGAACATGTTCTTTCCCAGTTTTGTCTTGTTCCAGATGACCCACACGATGGCAGCAAGCACCAGGAAGTAGATGATCACCAGCGGGATACGCACTTCACCGATATAGAAGGCACCGGCAGCAACGCTCAGGAAGGTGGGATCGAAGGTGGACAGCGCCTGCGCTGTTCCGGAAGGCTGAGATTCGATATACAGACAGTTTGCACCGTATGCAACCAGCTGTGTACCCAGCGTTACAATGAACGCGTGCAGATTCAGTTTGGCAACGCCGAAACCGTTGATCAGGCTGAATGCCACAGCAACAGCGATGGAGGCAAACAGCGGCAGAAGCAGTCCGATCGCTCCCAGCGGTTCCACCATGGTGGGATACATACGGCTGGCATAGGTGGTGGACTGCACCAGAGAAGCGGTCACAGCAGCTGAAATACCCAGCACACGGCCGATGGACAGGTCAGTACCGGCCAGCACGATCAATCCGGCGCAGCCAAGCGCCAGGATGCCCTTTGTGGAAGCGTTCTGAAGGATGTTCAGGATATTGCTGATGCTCAGGAAGTCGATCCTGATAACAGAAACGATCACAAGGATCAAGCCCAGAATGATAAACAGCGCATAGTTCAGCAGGAATCCTGTCACCTTCGCCGTTTTCGGGTTCGTCGCTCTTGTTTTCTGGCGCGGCTTGATATCCATTGCCTGGATCACAAAGTATGCCGCAGCGATCACGATCAGCACGATTCCGATAAACTGAATGATGATACCGCTGGTCATATGCTTGTTTTCCAGCAGTTTCGGGAATCCCTCACGGTACAGGGCCAGCAGAGCTTCATTTGATTCAAGGCGTTTGAACTCCGCCTCATCAGTGATGCCCAGTTCCTGCATAGCCATGGCAGTCCACATGGGCTCGCTCTTTGCGCGGTCCTTGATCAGATCGTTCAGCTGTGCCTCTGTGAAAGTCGGGTCTATGCTCTGAACATACGCAAGGCGCAGCCCGCGATCCTTGCTGTTGGCAACGGCTGTTTCATACGCCGCTCTCTCATCCACAGCGGCATCCACGGCGGCTGCATCGAGTCCCAGTTCTTTCAGGAAGCTCTTGATCCTGTCAGCGCCGATCTTGCTCACATTGCCGATCGATTTCAGTTTGGAAGGATCCTGCATGTAGCCGATGGCAGCCTTCTTGTCAGCGCCTGTTTCGCCACCGAGCATGGAAGCAGCGTTATTATAGATCCCTACACCTGTCGCGCCATAGACCGTCAAAGCGATGCCCGCCACCAGAACGACAAGTATGATGATACTTACGATTCTTTTTTTACTCATTTCCATTCACCCCGTCACACATACTTGGCTGCCAGAGCCATAATGGTTTCCTGTTCGCCCGGGATGTCCCCGAAGTCCTTCCCGCGCTCCACGATACCGGCCATCCTTCCGTTGCTCATGACCAGTATTCTGTCGCATATGCCCAGCAATTCAGGCATTTCGCTCGAAACCATCATTACGCCCTTGCCCTGTTCAGCCAGATTCAGGATCAATTGATATATCTCATACTTCGCACCTACATCAATACCGCGTGTAGGCTCATCCAGCAGCAGCACATCCGGCTGAGTCAGCAGCCAGCGGCCGATAATGACCTTCTGCTGATTGCCGCCCGAAAGACTCTTGATAAGGGTCTTTTTGCTGGGAGTCTTTACCTTGATGGAATCAATGACCCAGTCTGTATCCTTATCCATCTTTCTGTTGCTCAGAAGCGGGCTGCCGTAGGCATCCACATTGGCAATGATGGAATTGAACATGACAGAGTTTTCCTTGAAAAGGCCTGTCGCACGGCGCTCTTCTGTGATCAGCGCGAATCCGTTTCCACGCGCTTCATCCGTTGTGACGTTTTTAATGCGCTTGCCGTTCATCGTCACTTCGCCGCCGGCCTTGGTGAAATAACCGAACAGTGTATTCAGCAGCTCCGTCCTGCGGGAACCCACCAGACCGGCCACACCAAGCACTTCGCCCTTGTGGAGCTGGAAGGTGACATCATGGCAGGTAGGTTCATACATGCCGGAAAAGTTCTTTACATCCAGCAAAACATCCCCGACCACATTATTCTTCGGCGGGAACTGGTTTGTCATTTCACGGCCCACCATCAAACGGATGATCTCTTCCTTGGTCAGTTCCTTCGCTGCTTTTGTGGCGATCCACTGTCCATCACGCATGATGGTGACTTCATCGGATATACGAAGGATCTCATCCATCTTATGGCTTATGTAAATGATCCCGACGCCTTCGGCTGTCAGTCTG